>JAJZLA010000039.1 GCA_021803845.1 bacterium
TACCGACTTTAAAAAAGGGCTAAGAATAGAAATGGAAAAAGAGCCTTACGAAATTATAGATTTTCAACACGTAAAGCCCGGAAAAGGCGGGGCTTTCGTCAGGACAAAATTGAAAAGCCTGATTTCCGGAAAGGTAATAGACAGAACTTTAAGGGCTGGCGAAAAGGTCGAAACGCCTAATATAGAAGAAAAAAATATGCAGTATCTTTACGATGAAGGAAGCAGTTTTGTTTTTATGGACAACGAAACGTACGACCAGGTGCATATAGACAAAGAGGCATCTTTAGAAAGCGCAGGTTTTTTGCTTGAAAATATCCACGTAAAAATTTTGTATTATAACGGCAAGCCTATAAACATCGAAGTTCCCAATTTTATAGATTTAAAAATAGCCCAGACGGAACCGGGACTCAGAGGCGATACGGTTTCTGGGGCTACTAAGCCCGCCACTCTTGAAACCGGGCTTGTAATAAGCGTTCCGCTGTTCTTAAACGAAGGCGATATTATAAAAGTCGATACGAGAACAAAAACGTATATAGAAAGAGTAAGTTCTAAATGACGGCCGGCGGCGGCAACTGTAATTAATGATAAGAATAATAACGGTGAGCGCGGCGAAAGAAGAAAAGAGGAAAATATTATGAACATTAAAGACATAAAAGACCTGGTAAAGTTTATTAAATCAAATAAGCTTAAAGAGTTTTATTATAAAAAAGGCGATGAAGAAGTTAAAATTACGTTAAGCTCTGACGAGATTTATAAACGCGGCTTAAAAAGCGTAATTTCCGATAAGAAAGAATATTCCGCTCAGATTTCCGGCGGCGAACAGGCCGAACTTGCAAAATTTGCCGCATACAGGGCTAAGTCTATAGAAACGGAAATAACGCCCGCCGTTAAAAACGAACATCTTAAGGAGATAGTATCGCCGTTCGTAGGTTCGTTTTACAGGTCGGCTTCTCCGGATAAGCCGCCTTTCGTGGAGGTTGAATCCATAGTAGAGAAAGGAAGTCCCGTTTGCATCGTCGAAGCGATGAAGATAATGAATGAAATAGAGGTCGATATCAAGTGCAAAATAGTATCTATCCTTGTCGAAAACGGTCAATTGGTAGAGTTCGGACAGCCGTTGTTTCTCGTAGAACCCCTTTAACGGATACATAGTGAGCTGTTATATAAAAGGACGGGCTTGAATACCCGCCGCCTTAATAATAAAGTCTTAATAATAAAAAATAATACGATATTAATATGTTCAGAAAGATTTTAATAGCCAATAGAGGCGAGATTGCGGTCAGAATCATCAGGGCTTGCAAAGAGATGGGTATAAAGACGGTTGCGGTATATTCGACCGCCGACAGGGACAGCCTTCATGTAAGATATGCCGACCAGAGTATATGCATCGGACCTCCGCCTTCGTCTAAAAGTTATCTAAATATATCTTCCATAATATCGGCGGCCGAAATAACGGACAGCGAAGCCATACATCCCGGATACGGTTTTTTATCGGAAAATTCTAATTTTGCCGAGATTTGCGAGAATTGCGGCATTAAGTTTATAGGTCCCACTTCCGCCAATATGAGCCTTCTGGGGAACAAGAGGAACGCGAGGAAGCTCGTAAAGAGCCTCGGTATTCCGGTTTTGCCCGGCAGCGACGATATAGGAGACGACGAAGAAGATATAAAAAAAGCGGCCGAAAAGATAGGTTATCCTTTAATTCTTAAGGCATCTATGGGAGGGGGCGGAAGAGGCATAAAGATGGTTTTAACCCCCGCGCATTTATCCCAGGCATATCATCAGGCAAGACAAGAAGCGCAGTCGTTTTTCGGCGATAAAGACGTTTATTTGGAAAAATATTGCGAAAATCCCAGGCATATAGAATTTCAAGTGCTTGCCGACAGGTACGGCAATGCCGTTTATCTTGGGGAAAGAGACTGCTCAATTCAAAGAAGGCATCAGAAAATAATCGAAGAAGCGCCCTCTCTTTCAGTTAAATCTTCAGCAAGAAAAAAAATAGGGGAATTAATATTAAAAGTTGTCAAAGAGATAGATTATATAAATGCGGCTACTTTCGAGTTTTTATTGGACGAAAGCGGCGAATTTTATTTTATGGAAGTAAATACCAGAGTTCAGGTAGAGCATCCGGTAACGGAGTTTGTAACCGGCATCGATATTATCAAAGAACAGATAAGGATTGCAAACGGAGACAGGCTTAAAATTAAGCAGGAAGACGTTAAAATTAAAGGCCACAGCATAGAACTCAGAATTAATGCCGAAGACCCCGTTAATTTTAAACCCTCGCCCGGTTTGATAACATTTTATAATAAACCCGGAGGTTTTAACGTCAGAGTCGATGATTTTGCTTATTGCGGATATAACGTTCAACCGTTTTACGACTCTTTAATCGCAAAACTTATCGTTCACGATACTACCAGAATGGGTGCTATAAACAAGGCTAAAAACGCTCTTAACGAGTTCAGGATTGAAGGAATAGAAACGAATATTCCTTTTCTAAAAAGGATACTTAACGACAGCGATTACCTTTCAGGCAACGTCGATATAGGTTATATACAGAGATTTATAGAGAGATAAAAATAAATTAAATTTTATGTTGCAAATATTTTAAGAATATTATTAAAATATATAAATATATAAATTTTAATAATTAAAAAGATAAATAATAAGAAGAATAAGGATAAAGGAGGATATATGGATTTTCCAAAAGGTTTAAAATACAATTCCGAACATATCTGGGTTAAAGCCAACGGCGATAGCGCGCTTATCGGTGTTACCGATTATGCCCAGGATCAGCTCGGAGACATTATATACGTAGATTTGCCGGAAGCAGGTTATGAATTGGAGCAGAACGAATCGTTCGGAACCATAGAATCGGCTAAATCGGTTTCTGAACTTTATGCGCCGGTAAGCGGGCAAGTCGTCAGCGTCAACGATTCGCTTAAAGACGAACCGGAACTTGTTAACGAAGAGCCTTACGACTCCGGATGGCTGCTTAAAGTTAAACTCACCAACGAAGACGAGCTTAACGATTTAATGGAGCAGGGCGCGTATGAAGAATACTTAAAAAACAACGGTTGAATGAGTTTCAATCTTATAGTTTCGGATTCCGGCGGATGTTCAGGCAGTTTCAATATGTCCGCCGATTTATTTTTGTTAGGCAAATATAAAATCTCGGACGATTTTTCAAGCCGTCCCACGTTAAGAATTTATTATTTTTCACCCCCCGCCCTTTCGCTTGGTTTTTTTCAAAAAGACACAGATAGATACGAAAAGATTATCGAAAAAGCAAAAAAAAAAGGATACGATATCGTTTCTAGACCTACGGGAGGCAGGGCGGTATTGCATAAATCGGAAATAACATATTCCATTACCGCGCCCTATAAAAACGGCATATTTTCAGGAAAACTCATAGAAACCTATAAAAAAATAGGCGAATTTTTATATCTTTTTTTTGTAAAATTGGGTTTAAAACCAGATACGGGCGCAGGCGGTCTAAACGGCGTACCGCCGCAAGACAGAAACAATAAAAATAATAAAGCGGCAAAAAATAACTTTAACTGCTTCCTTAAAGCCCATTCATACGAGATAACGTTTGAAGGAAGAAAAATTTGCGGCAATTCCCAGAGAAGAAGCGACTCGGCATTCCTGCAGCACGGTTCGATTTATATCGATTATAACCCCGAAGAGCATATAGAGCTGTTCAACGCGGGAAGTCCGGTAGGCGACGATAACAACTGGCAATATTTTAATAATATTACCGGTATCCGGCAGGAAATGGAAAAAGCCGGAGCCGATTATAGCTTAAGCGATTTAAGTTTCGGCCGCCTTTCTAAAATTATGGCCGAATCTTTTGCTGAAGCCTACGGCGTTAAACCCGTTCCGATGCCGGAAGATATTATTAAAGTAAAATAATACGTATATATTTTACAATTTTTTATTTTTGTGGTATAAATAAATAATACGGCGCATAAAACACGCACATATAAATAAGCGGGCATAGCTCAGTTGGTAGAGTACAAGCTTCCCAAGCTTGGTGTCGCCGGTTCGAACCCGGTTGCCCGCTCCATTCAAAACCGCAGTAAATAAGGCACTTAAGGCAATATCCTGCATTGGCATAATTTATTTGCATATTTTCTGAAAATATTTAGAATTTCTGAAAAAAGTGGCCAAAGGGCTTAATAAAGTATATCTTATATGTAATACCAAGGCATGGCTAAGTTTCCGTTTCTTATATAAAATACGTCTCCGCCGTTTATAAGTATGCCTGTTTTTGAAATGTTTGCGTCCTTATCGAGACTTTTAAAATAATTAAGTCCGTCAAAAAAAGAATTTGCTACCGTTTCTCCTGATTTCGCCTCAACAGGAATAAGTTTTTTACCTGTGTCTATAATAAAATCTATCTCGTGACCGGTTCTGTCCCGCCAAAAATATAACGGCGGTATTTCGCCTATATTTGCAAAGAATTTATAAAATTCTAAAAAAACGAAATTTTCGAATATCTGTCCTTTCATCGAATTGAATAAAATATCTTCGGCTTTTCTGATTCTTAACAGGTAGCATAGCAGTCCGGTATCCAAAAAATATAACTTAGGGCTTTTAATTATTCTTTTAGAAAAATTTGAAAGATGAGGAGGCATAACGTACAATATGAAACTCGCTTGAAGTACCGAAATCCAATTTTTTGCGGTAGTATGGGAAATTCCGGCATCCGATGCGAGCGAAGAAAGGTTGAGTATCTGTCCGCATCTGCCCGCGCATAATTGAATAAATCTATAAAATGTTTCGATGTTTCCAATATTTGTAATTTCTCTTACATCTCTTTCCACATAAGTTCTGTAATAAGCGGACAGCCAATCCTTAGGTTCTAACTGTTTGTCGTGTATCGGCGGATAAAAACCTTTAAAAAGATATTCTTCTAATCTTAATGGCGGTTTGCCGTACTTACTTTTGTCGGATTTGCCGTAAATATCTTCAATGTAGCCTATATCGGTTAAATCGGTTAAATCAAATAGATTTATAGCCGGTTGTTCCAATAATTCGGTAAGACTGAACGGTAGCAGATTGACTATGGCGGTTCTTCCTGCCAGCGTCTGAGTTATATTTTTCATCAGATAAAACTGATTAGAACCGGTAATAATGAATTTTCCGGGTACATATTCTTTGTCTATAATTCCTTGGATGTATGATAATAAAACGGGAGTCCTTTGAATTTCATCGAGTATAACTTCCGAAGAAAATCTTTTTAAAAAACCTTTAGGGTCTGAAATAGCGAATTCTCTTTCATCAGGATCTTCTAGGCTTATATATGCATAATTCTTAAAAATATCTTTTACGAGAGTAGTCTTTCCTGATTGACGCGGTCCCGTAATAGTAACCGAGGGAAATTTTTTTGACAGATTAATTATTTTTTCGGATAACTTTCTTTTTATCATGATGAATGATTATATTATAATGCATTATAATATCATTTATCTAAATTTACATTCATATTAACAAAAGTAAATTTATATGTCAAATTGAAAATGCAATTTTCAATTAGCAACAATTTTATTTTGATTCCTCGCTGACAAAAATTGGCTCAGGTCGAAGCAAGTCATATGTTATAAATCATGGATAGTTATTGCTTGCAATGACGGGATATTAGAATTTATAAATATTTTATAAATCGGGATTTGTGACACGTACCGCTTTTCTCAGGAAAGCGTTGCTGAATTTGAAGATTACATAAGAGATTTAAACGAAGAAGATGATAAAATCAGTGAGGCAGCCGACAAGGTTTGGGAAGTAAAAAATGGCGATGAATCAATCATTACAACTGCCACTGGTGCGCAGCTCTCTCACCCTGAGAGAGCTAAATTTTGGTTCCATAGTGATAATTCAACTTCTGTAGAAGTCTTTCGTTTTTGACGTTTTAATGCCGAGATGCCCGATATTATTCGTTTTAATAAAAAAGCCAGGGTGTAATTCCCAAGCTTGGTGTCGCGGGTTCGAACCCTGTTGCCCGCTCCATTCAAAGCCGCAATAAATAAGACATTCCAGACCTCGACAGTAAATTTTGTATTGATTATATTTTGCATTAATTTTATAATTTTTATAGGATTTTTGTCACAAAATGTCCCTACAATGTAAAGTGGTTATGCAGGAGATATATTTTAATAATAAAAATATTCTTTAATTTAATTTGACAATATAGCAAAATTGAGATATTATTATGTTAAAATTTGAAGTTGAATTTTATGAAGAAAAGGGCAAAAATCTCATAGAGGAATTTTTAAACAATCTTACAAAAAAAGAAAAAGCTAAGATATATAAGTTTATTCATTTACTTGATGAAAAAGGCTTAAAGATGCCTTATGAATATTGTAAGAAATTTCCCGATCCTAAATTATGGGAATTAATAATCGATTATGGAACAAATACGTTTAGAGTATTTTATATTTACGACAATAGTAAAATTATTTTATTACATGCTATAAGAAAGAAAACGAAAAAAACGCCGGTTTCCGATAAAGAACTTGCGAAAAAAGAATGAATGATTATATAGAATGCAAAGGAGACTAAATAAAATGAAAAAATTTAGAGATTTTTTAAATGAAGAATTAAAAGACAAGGAATTAGCAAAAAAATATTACAAAGAACTCGAAAAAACCCGTATCGCCGTAGAAATTACCTATTTTAGAGAGAAAACAGGTATTACGCAGAAAGAACTTGCAAAGATGATAAATACAACTCAATCCGTTATTGCAAGATTGGAAAATCCGGAATACAAAAAGTATTCTTTGACTACTTTGAGAAAAGTCGCCGAAGCGTTGAAGCTTGAACTTACTGTCTCTTTTAAAGAAAAAGGCGTTGAAAAATATGAAGAAAAAAATACCGTAACTCGCACTGTATTTATACCATATCCGACCCCTGCACAGTTGACCGGAAGCATGTATAAATATAATAATTTAATACAAGAAGAAATTCAAAAAGAAGCGGTGGCGTAATAAAATGAAGATGAAAAAGAACGAACATCAGGGAATAAGTTTTGACAAAATAATTTTTGAAAAAATTAACGTTGAAATAAATCCTGAGTTTAGGTCTAAAGATATAAGCGAAGGGTTAAACGTAGATATTTCTTTAAATGCCTTCGGAAAGATAGATAAATTAAAAAAATTGCTTATATTTACATTGGAAACGACCATTTTTAAGAACACGGAAAATAGGCCATTTAATATTTTTATTAAAGCGATCGGCTTTTTCTTCGTTAAAGACGAAGGAGATATTACTATACTGGAAGAATTTTCTAAAATAAATGCTCCAGCTCTTATGTTTCCGTTTGTGCGGGAGACTATTGCCGATTTGACGTTAAAATCCGGTTATCCGCCTTTGCTTTTGCCGCCGATAAATATTGTTACCCTTATCGAAAAATCAAGAAATAAAAGTAAGAAAAAATAAGTATTTTATTAAAATACATTAAGGGCGGAATAAGGCAATAATTAAGGGGAATATTGGATTTTATAATAAGACAATTAAAAGTGGACATATTTATTTATTCTTATACTCCCGTCCGCGTTTACAGCGGTTTTGTCAGGGTTTAAAATAAATAAATCTACCCCTTTTATCCCGCCTTTATCCCATACAAAGCAATTAATTATTTTTCGGAGAATAGGAGCATATGAACGAAAAAATCAGGGACGCTTTTGATTCCATAGCTTCGAAATACGATTCAAACAGAAAAAAGCTGATTCCTTGTTTTGACGAACTTTACTCTATTCCTATTTCGTTAATTAACTTAATTTCCGAAAAGTCCACGCGGCTAAATGTTCTTGATATAGGAGCCGGCACCGGCCTCCTCACCTCTTTTCTTCTCGAGAAATATCCCGATTCCAACGTAACTCTTATAGATATGGCAGGAGGAATGATGGATATTGCCAAAATAAGGTTTAAGGGCAATAATAATATAAATTACATAATCGCCGATTATGTCGATTGCGATTTCGGCGGAATATTTGACGTTATAATTTCCGCGATGTCCATACATCATCTAACCCGCAACGACAAACAGGGGTTGTTCGCAAAAATATATAATCATCTTCGCCCCGGCGGCTTATTTGTCAACGCCGAACAGATTTTAGGCAATACCGAGACTATAGAGGCTTACTATAAAAAAGAGTGGGAGAAGACTATCAGGCAAAGCGGGGTCCCCGAAGAAGAAATTGCCGCATGGAAAGAAAGATTAAAATTGGACAGGGAATCTACGGTAGAGCAACAGATAAATTGGCTTAAAGACGCCGGTTTTACCGATGCCGACTGCGCGTATAAATTTTACAAGTTTGCGGTTATATTCGGCGTGAAGCAACAATAAATTATATTTATATAAATAGACCTAAATTTCTATATGATAAAAATAAAGATAGAACAGGGCTTGACGCAGAAAGAACTGGCGGAAAAGATAAGAACGAGGCAGAGTAACATAAGCAGGCTCTAAAGCGGGGAATACAATCCTTCCCTGGAATTTCTGAAAAAAGTGGCTAAAGGGCTCAATAAAGAGATTATCGTATCGTTGTGTTGACTGCCATTTATTACTTTATTATTAAATAAAACTAAAAAAAGAACCGTCATGGAAGATTATAATAAAAATTGGCTTAACGCCAATGTTCTTTTTATATCTTTATCGGCTTTATTCGCAGATTTGGGCTATCAGGTCGTTCTGGTTATATTCCCTATATTTCTCGTAATAGATTTGCATAGTTCCGTCATATATTTCGGCATCGCTTCCGCAATAAGTTATGGAATAGGAGCTTTTTCAGGATATTTAGGCGGAAAGGCAGGGGATAAATTCGGACATAAAAAAATTGCGATAGCGGGGAATATTTTAATACCCCTTCTTTCTTTTACCGGTTTCAGCATATACCCTGCGGAAGCCGTAGCATTTTTTTCTACGGGATGGTGGGCTAGAAATTTCCGGTCGCCCTCAAGAAGAGTTTTGCTTATGAGGTCGGTTATAAAAAAGTTTTATGGAAAAACCTTCGGTTTTTTGCATGCTCTGGACCAGACGGGCGGTTTCCTTGCAGGCATTTACGCCCTGATACTTTTTTCGAACCATGTTC
>JAJZLA010000040.1 GCA_021803845.1 bacterium
ATTATGTTTTTTAAAAATAAAAAGAATGAAGGTAAAAAAGAAGAATGTTATCTTAAAAAAATCGATAGAAAAATCGATAAAGCAATTCTTAAACTTATAGAAAAAGATTCTTTTATAAATTTTTTTAAAAGTTTAACGTGGTTTGGTATTTTATATTTGATTTTTAATGCTATTATTATTTCTATTAATAATCTATTCGATAAAATTCCAATAAATAACAATATATTGATGAATAGTTATATTATAATGGGTCTTTTGGTTTTAGTAATAGCAATATATATCTGTCTAATTATTTTAATTTTTATTTACCAAATTAAAAAAGTTTTTCAATTTACTCCAATTGGCAAAGAAACAACATTTTTTACATCATCATATTTTTTTATAATAATATTATTTATTGCATTTATGCTTACTATGTTATTGCGTTATTTTATTCAATATTATTGGCATATCAATTTTGTTATAGAATTTTATATTATTATTTCTTTGATTTTAATTATCTTTATTTCTGCTGCTGCTGATTATTTTATTTTAAGATATATTAAGGAACGCACAACTTATTTACGTTCTTCGATACTAACAATAATTCTTGCATTATACCTTATTTCAATATTAGCTTTTAATTTATCTATATTTAGCAAATTTAATATAACAAAGTGAGATTAGATATAGATATTATTTTTGTGCAATCCAGTAAAAGTAATTATATTGTATATTTTAAGAAATAAATTTTAGGTAAACCAGCGTTGTTACTGAATTGTTACTGGTTGTTACTACTTGTTACTGGTTTTGTTACTGGTTTTTGTCAGTAAATATATAGGTTGTTACTGGTTTGGGTATAAAATAAGAAAAAGTAGCAGACAATTTTTTTTATTTTTTTTCAGATAAAAGTTTAAAAATCCAAAAACCAGTAACAAAACCAGTAACAAGATAGTATTTATAAAGGTTTGCGGGTTGTTACTGGTTTGATTTTAGCATTCAAACCAGTAACATTTTTTAAAGGGTAGAAAAAAGGCTAAATTAGGATAATGGCCAAGCTTTGAGTGTTTTATTGCCTGTCCTTATAGTTTTTACTTTTCCGAGTCCAGCGGTTAACTTAATGCTGAGCTTAACTCTCGACATGATTTTCATCTGATTAATTTTTTCCAAATCCGGGTCTTGAGTTAAACCGTGGACGGAAAAAAGATACAATGAATAAGCGAGAGAAGATGATATATAATTATTGCTTATTTCTTTTTTGAGTTCGTCAAGCCAATAATTATTTTCCAAAGTAACATTTGAAAAAGATATTAATTCTTGTAGCCATTCATATAATTTATCATGCTTTTTTTGAATAATTAAATCAGAAAAAATCGTAGTCCATTCCTGTGTTGTTCTCTGAATTATCTCTTTTTCGTCGTTCTGAAAGACGTTAAGGGCGTCAGTTGGGTTATAATTATAGGATAGTAAAATCGCCCAAAACTTAACGCATTCGCCGGATTCAATTTTATCAACTAATGCAGAAATTTCGGATTTAGAATATAAAGAGTCGAGGCTTTGATTAGCAGTAAATATTGAATACCTGCGGTCGCTGTTCTCTATGCTAACGGGTATAGCATTATTTGAAAAAAATATACAATTAGCATAATTCCTGACTTGCCGGGGCTTTATGAATTTCTGATTTACGATTAAAAAATCGTCAGAAATAATTTGCTTTAATTTTTCGTAGAGCGTCGTTCCGTCCCTAAAATCCGGCTTAACTTCGTTAAAGGCAACAAAAAGCTGGTTTTCCAAATCGCCGTTAAATTCACTTTTTAGACTTTCGTTGCTTAAAGTAATAACCTGACTGTCGTCTTGTGGGTTTTCCGCACCGTTTCCAAAGAAAGGCCTTATAATTTTTTCAAACAACAAGCCTTTTCCCGTGCCTTGCAATCCCTTAATTATTATAGCATTTCTTGTTTTTTTCTTTGTTTGCGCTATATAAGATAACCAGTTCAAAAAATACTGGCTTTCGTCCGGTTTGGCGAATAAATTACTTATAATCGCCCAAACTGACGGAGCTTCTGTTTGGATTGCAATTTTAAGCGTATCATATTCAAGTTTTCCGCCGGTTTTAGCTTGGATTTCCGCGGCGTAATTATCCGCTTTTCCGCGGGTTTCAGATTTCTTATAAGTGTTAATTTTAAATTTTTCAAGACCTTTGGAAAATTCAATAGTTTTGCCATTTTCAGGATTAAATTCAATTTTACACGGCGGAAGTGCGGCGTCCTTGAGCGTTAAGCTCTGGTCTATCCCTAAAAGGCTCTGCAAACTTGATATTTTTTCAAGATATAAGGTCTTTTGTGTCAATTTTTCGAATACTATTATTTGCTCAGAATGTATATCAAGACCAACATAAACAGGGCTTGTAACGTCTTGAAATTGCCATTTTTCGAACCATTTTGCGAATTGAATTAAAATATTTTTTTTGTCCTCCGTATCGATAATTTTATTTTTAACTATTGAAGTTAAATATCTAAGTGTTTTTTGCGGTTCAAGCGGTTTAGGTTCGGTTTTTTTAATTTCTATAATTTTAGTAAAATCAAGCCCGCGGACAAGGACGTCGTTTGCGTCTTTTGCCTTTTCTTTATCGCAATTCCACGCAACATAATTATAATTTTCAGGCAAACGCTCAATAGCCTGCCGTCCCGCCTCATCGTTGTCGCCGCAAAAAATCGGATTTTTGCCAGCATTCCTTATAATTTCTGCTAATTCTGGCTTTAGGAATGTTGCTCCGCCCGTCGCTATCGCGTTATATCCCATTTTTAGCATGCTTAAAGCGTCAATTTCGCCTTCCACAATGTAAATGTCCTTTATTTCTGATTTTAGCGCGTAGGAAAGGTTAAAAACAGAAGTAGTATTTTTAGGAATAAGCTTATAGGACGGCTTTTTTCCTGTCTCAGGGTCGGCATAAATTCCGCGGACGGAGTAACCTACGATGTCGCCGTTTTCATTACAATATGCAAAAGCAAGATATCCGGGATTTGTAATTTTGACGAGTTCGGGATTAATGTCAGTTAATCCGCGTTCGGCAAGATATTCTTTTTCAATTTTAGACAAAGGCTTTAATATAGTCCATTCCCTTGCGTAATTGCGTTCCGGTTTTTCCTCCGGCGCCGGTTCTTGTTTTTTTGCCTTAAATTCTACTACTTTTTTAGCCTGTTCCATTTCCGCGCTCCTATCTTTATTTTTTTCTTGGTATTTTGGAATGTTTAATATGCCATACAAATCTAACCGCTCGATTAATTCTGTCCGCGTATATGCTTTATTTTCGGCGAAACAAAATAGAGTCTCATCATTGACGATTGCGTCGTGGTTGCCTTTTGTCAGAGGTTCGTTGGGTTTGCAAATCGGGCAACGGCAGACTGTTTTTGCCCCTGCTTTTTGAGTTTCTATATAATGTTCCCATAAATTAATACAACCCTAATAGGTGGATTCGGGATATGCAAATATCCCGAAATTATTGTAAAATTATAATAATCTAACCTAAAATCTTTTACGGGGGTTTTTAGAAATGGGAACATTAAAAAGAAAACATTCTAAGGAATTTAAAGCCAAAGTAGCTCTTGAAGCAATTAAAAACGAAAGAACCATTGCCGAACTCTCTTCGGCATTTGACGTGCACCCGAATTTAATCGGCAAATGGAAAAAGGATCTGCTAAATTCCATTCCGTCTTTATTCGAGGAAAGAAAGAAAACAACTTCTTCAAAAGAAGAGCTGGACGTAAACGATCTTTATAAAGAGATAGGCAAGCTTAAAATAGAAAACGAGTTTTTAAAAAAAAAGTACGAACAATTGCTGAAAATGTAGATAAAGCCCTGTTGCTCGAAAAAGACAGCCCGCTGTCTTTTTCTAAACAGTGCGCTCTTTTAGGTATAAACAGAACGTCTTTTTACTATAAGCCTAAATCCAAGTCTAAAGACGAAATGCCTATAGAAGAGCATATTATCCGCATCTATACTAAAAGACCGTTCTACGGGCATAGGAAAATTAAAAAAGAGCTGGAAAGACACAATATATTTATAAGTAACAAGAAAACTTTAAGACTTATGAAAAAACTAAATATTAAAGCGCTGTATCCGAAAAAGTGCCTCTCTTTAAATACAAAAGAGCACGAAAGATATCCGTATCTGTTAAAAAACGTTACCCCTATTTATTCTAACCATGTATGGCAGACGGATATCACGTATTTAAAACTTTCAAGCGGATATGCCTATTTATCGACATTGATAGATGTCTATTCAAGAAAGATTCTATCCTACGAACTGTCGAACACGTTAGACGTAAACTTTTGCATAAATACCGTAAAAAAAGCAATATCTGAGCACGGAAGACCTTACTGCATAAATTCCGACCAGGGTTCGCAGTATACGTCTTTTGAGTTCATCGAACTACTCAAGAAAGAAAACATTAAAATAAGCATGAATTCAAAAGGCCGTGCGTTAGACAACATATTCATTGAAAGATTCTTCAGGTCTTTAAAATACGAAGATATTTACCTTAATAAATATTCAAACGCAAAAGAAGCTAAAAACGGTATTGCCGCTTACATAGATTTTTATAACGCTGAAAGGTTTCATCAGTCTTTGGATTATCGTACTCCCGATGAAGTATATTTTTATAATTCCAAAGCTGCAGCATAAATTGCATTAAAGGAGGGAGAAGGGGGCTTCGCCCCCTTCTAACCCCCAAAGACATTATAAATATAATTTAATATAAAATACTAAAACATACGTTTAACTAATCCACCTATGTGGTATTAAAAAAATGTATTGACAAAGGGAACAGTTTACTATGCCAGCCGCATTCAGAATATCAATTACAGAATAGTCGCTAATCTTCATCTTCCTCACCTCCGAATAAATCAAGCTGTTTTATTTCTTTTTCCGTCGTCGGCTCCGGCTTTTCGTAGGGGTCGGACTGAATTTGAATTTTAGTTATTTTCTCGATATTTTCGCGCCCGAAAACTTCAATTATTGTCGTTATTGTTGCTGGTAATTTCGGTTGTTTTTGATTATTCATAGCGCACCTCCCGCGGTGGTAAAAAGCTCAAGTTGTTCGGGTGGCGTTTGGTTTTTGCGGCGACGATATTTTTCGAGATTTGTCGTTTCATTTTTATTAGTTTCGTCGGCTTCGGCTGCGGAAGAGTTGTCAATATAAAATAACTCACCCTTTTTTATTTTATTTTTTAAATCGAACTCTGCAATTAAGCGGGCTTTCTCGTTGTCGGATAAGGTAGATATGACTGCCGCTTCTTCAGCCGCCTCTTCAGCGGCAATGAGTATCGAGAGCGGGTCGCCGGTTGGGTCGGGTATTATGTCGTGATATGATATAGACTTTCCGTCATTACCGTCATTAGACGACGGCAAGGGTGCGTCAATACTGACTTCGTGTCTGCTAAGACTTTCTCGTGCGGCTGTCAGTGTTGGGGCGGCTTTTTTGGCGTTACGATTTTTTAGGATGGTTAAAAGAAGGCGGTATATCTCGCCTTTTAAGGCTTTTCCGAATTTTTTAAATTCGGCGGCGTTTGCCCAACACAACGGCAATAAATGCGGATAATTACAGGCTTTGTGCGCGATTTTTTCGGTTATATAACTTTGTGTCTCTGGATTGGCAAGATGGCGAAATATCTGGCTCGGCGTGGTATCTGTATCAGTTAATTCGATAAATATGCAGGGTAGTATGGCTTCAAGCGCGGAATGGATATAAGCGTAGTCGGGCGGAGCGCAGGGCGGAGCATTGGATTCTGCCGCTTCGGTCGCTATTTGGCGGCTGTCTGCGGGCATTGATACTGCTTGCGCCTTGGGCTTTTCAACAAATAAATTCTCAAATCCAATAAATTCTTCTATAAATTCATTCTCGGTAAGTTTAATTGCAATTTCTCCCCGAGAGGTAATTGTTATTTTCCCTGTTTCTGAGTCAAAATCAAAGTCGTCTTCTATCATTCCATAACTGCCTACTTCTATTGTGTTGTTGTCGTGCTTATAATTCCATTTTTTGATTAATTTTTTAGTGGCTCGTTTCATTTTTTGCCTCCTTTTTTTATATGCCCTGACGGGCGGTTATATTGGCAAGCGTAATATTACGCTTGATACTTATTATTATATCATAATTATAAATCAAGTCAAGTGTTTTTATATTTTTTTATTTTTATTTTATTTATTTTATCTAATATATAAAGTGTTTCCGAGTCTAAACTAAATATGCTATAATTTTACGCTTGACTTGATTTATATTCTATTTTAAAATTAAACTATATGAAAAACGAAACTGAAAGTAAATATATTAGATTCCCGCTTGATTTTTTTTCTAAGCCTGAAATTCAAGCATTAAGGGCATATCCCGGCAACGACAAGATTATACTGCTTTATATTAAGATTATTTCTTTTGCTGGAAAACTTGACAACGCAGGAAAAATTCAGGTTAGAGGCGCGGCGGCGAGAAAAAGAAATATATTGTATCCCGGAAATCATCTATATCCTTTATCGCTAATGAGCGGGCTTGGCGAAACTGACGTTAATTTTGTTTTAAAATCAATAGATATTTTCTTGGAAATTGGTTTGCTTAAAAAAAACGAAGACATCAAAACCAAAGAGTATTATTATTACATTCCCGATTGGAATAAATATAAATATACCGTCGATATAATCCGTGAAGAAGCCCGTTTGCGAATGCAGGAATACTCGAAAAGAAAATCAATTGAATTAAAAAGGCCGTCCGGCAGAAAATGGACTAAAGAAAAATTGGAAGAAATTCTTAAAAAAAATAATTACAATGCTTCAGCGGCGGCAAAAACTGTCGGAATCGCAAAACAATATGTATCATTTTTAATGAAAAAATTCGGGATTCGGAAGCCCGAATAGGACGTCTGATTTTCACTCAGCGGGTCGCTTTATGACTTTTCTATGACTTTTTTTTTAAAAAATAGCCTAAAATAGCCTAAAAAAACATAAAATTAAATGTTCTGCAAATATAGGAAATAAGCCGTTTTACTGCTGTTTTGTTAATTTATTAGCTTAAATTCGTAATCAGCGGGTCGTAGGTTCGATTCCTATCGCCGGCTCCATTAAAAACCGCCACGGCAATCGGCTAAACTTATATTTTCTTTAAAATCAAGCTCAGGATTGCTATAATTATTCCTACAAAAGAGCCGGTTATCGCGCCGTTTATTCTTATATATTGTAAATCGTTGCCGATTTTATCTTCAATTTGGCCGACTAATTTATCTTCGTCGAGGCTTTCTAAATTTTTTCTTATAAGTTTTCCTATAGCCGAATGATTGATTTTCATAAGGTATATAATGTTGTTTTTTAAAAAAACATCTATCTTATCCGTGTTTTTCGATATTTCTTTCTCTATTAAAATAAAAAAATAATTAAATTTTTCTTTAAACAATTTTTTGTTAACTATATATTCTTTGTTGTTTTTAAGCATTGAACCGATAAAATTTATTATTGCGCCGCGTATAAGGTTTTTTAACCTGTCTTTAAAGCGGGCTATAATATTTAAACCCTCCGAATTAATAAAATTTGAAAGTTTGTTTTTAATCGCTTTTTTTAATTCTTCGTTGTTTAAATAATTTATTATGTAATCTTTTATTTTATCGGCATTTTCATTAATAGTCGTTTCTACGGTATTTAAAATTTGAATACGTGAAGTTTTGTCTATATCGTTTAATGCGGTTAAAATATAATCTTTTATATTTAATCTAACTTCGTTATTTTCGTTGTTTTTTATATCTTTAATAAAATCTATAAAATTTGCTATAATTTCGTTAGAAAGACGATCTATGTCCAAAATATTCGTCTTTTCTGCTACAAACATAAGTATGTTCTTTAAGGCGGAATCGCTTTTATATTTTTCGATTATATCGGCGATCTGCTGTTTTAAATACGGCCTTTTTTCTTCTATGTTTAAAATAACGAATCCGCTTAAATCAGATATAGTATAATCGAAATTTTCATCTATTATTTTATTTCCGGCGAATTTTATAGATTTTATAATTTCATCCGAATACGCGTCCATGATTTTTTTTGACAGAACGTCCGTATTATAAGTTTTAATATAGCCGTTTATATAGTTAATTAAATTATCGTAAATATAATCCGAATCTTCGGACTCCAAAAATACGGCAAATTTGCTTATTATATTTTTGGATATATTGTCGTCAGATAGAGTTTTATCCAATGCTTTATCGATATTTTTATTTAAAAAATTATTAAAATTATCTGTTTTGGCATAATTAACCGATTTTAAAATTAATTTTCTTAAAGACAGCATTAATTTATTTTTGTTTTTATCTTTTTTTACAATGTTTAGCAGGATATCGGAAAAATTTATTCCGCTTATTTCCGATGCGAGATAGTTTTTTCCGAGCCATACGTCGTTGACGGTATTGCTTATAGAATTAATAATTTTTTCTTTATTGTTTTTTATGGTATTTGTGTGGGGGATATGAAGTCCGAGCGGATATTTAAATAAAGCCGTTACGGCAAACCAGTCGGCGATGCCGCCTATAAGCGCCGCCGCCGAAGCCCTTTGCAGTATAAATACCCAGATATTATTGCTGTGAATAACGTAAGATGCGACGAAAAGCAAAAAAGCAAATAAAAGAAAGAGATTCGCGATAATTTTATTTTTAGCTTTTAAATTCATATATTTAATTTTATCATTATTTCATAGCATTGGCATCATTTTTTGCTTATTTTTTAAATACGGTTATTTTTTTGCTTGACAGTGAACGATTGTTTACTATAATATAATATATTATATATACCCATGAAGAATATAAAATCTTGAGGTCGCAAATTGCTGCCTCAAATTATGCATAGCAAAAAAATGTAAAATAGATTTTATGAAATAATTTAAATTTATTAAAACTATGGATGTAAAGCTTAAAAACAGACTCGATTCTATCAACCGTTTTTATGCGGAAAGAACAAGAATGCCGACATATTCTGAAATGACAGATTTGTTAGGGGTAAAATCAAAAAATGCGGTTTTTAAAATAGTCGGTAAGTTCCGAAAA
>JAJZLA010000041.1 GCA_021803845.1 bacterium
CAGAATTAAAAATCTTTATTTTCTGGGACAGTTCGTATTGAAAGTGCGTTCCCGACGGGTTAAGTTCGTAACTTTTCTTAAAATATTCCAAAGACAGTCTGTAATTTTTGTTTGAATAGCTTATTAAGCCGAGATAATAATAGGTTTCGCATAAAATGTCAGCGTTGTTTTTTTCCTTGGCGTAATTATTTTTAACGGCTTCGTTAAAATATGCGGCAGCAGCTTTTAAATCGTTTTTGCCGAATTCCTCACGTCCCAGAAAATAAAGATTTTTAATTCTGTCTTCCGGCGGAAGCATATCGATGCTTGTTTTTAATAAAGCGATATAACCATCCCTGTTATTTAATTTTTTATACAGTTTCAGTTTTAAATTTATAATTTTATTTCTCAGTTTCAGGTTTTTTATATTTTTTAAATTGATATTTTTTATTAACGAAAACGATTGTTCGTAATCCGCCGATTTAAAATAAATATCGGCAAGAAAATATTCGGAACGGGGGCTTTTGTCTAAGGCATTATACTTTTTCGCATAAATTAAGGCGGCTTTCCGGTCTTTTTGTTTAAGTTTAATCTTAGAGAGATAAAGTTCGGTTTTCGGGTTTATGTATTCAGGCGTAATTAAAAATTCTATTCTGCTTAAGGACGCAAATGCTTCGTCGAATTTTTTATTCTTATAGTCTTTTTTTATAATGTTATAAATTAATCCGGAAGCTCTTTTTTCTATTTCTATTTTTTCCTTTTCCGGCATATAAGGAAAATCGAAAAGGATTCTTTTCAGGTATTTTAATTCTTCGTCGGGCTTATTTTCTTTGCCGTAATAACCGGCTATAAATTTTAACGATTTAAGTTTAATTCCAGGGTAGCCTATTTCGGAAGTTCCCCTTTCTATATATTTGATGCCGGCGGGGTTTTTTTGTCCGGCCAGCGCCATGCCGTAATATACTAATCCGCTTTTATAATAATAGCCGGAGCAGTACTTCGAAGACCTTACGAAATAATCCAGCGCGACGGGATATTTTTTTTCTTTATAAGCGATCAGTCCTTTGTAATATGCCTTATAGCAGCGGTCTTTCTTTTTTGGGGTAAATAAATCGTTATTGTTTAAAATCAGAAGGGCGCCGGATAAATCGCCTTTATGGTTTATCAGGTAATCCAGATAAGCCGATTTGAAATAATTGTTTCTTTTCTTAAGGTATATTATTTTTTTTAAAATTCTTTTAACGTCGTCTTTTTCATACAGGTTATCCGCCGATTTTGTCCTGCCGCAGGAAGCGTAGGATAAAGTCAGATAAATAAGCGACCTGTCGTAAAGCCTGCCGCCTTTTTGGCTTTTGCTTAAAAGAAAATCGAAATCCCTTATGGAGCGCCTGTAATTTTTGAGGTTAAAATCCGTTCTTGCCATATAAAATATAACGTTATAAATTTTTTTATAATCCGGATTTTTATATATAATTCTTTGAAAATAAGGCTTTGCCATATAAAAATTTCCCTGCTTGTATAAAATTTTTCCGCAAAGGAAATAAGCGTCCGATGATAGGGCTTTTCCCGTTTCGTAATTATTAAGTATAAATTTAAGGCGCCGGTATGCCGGGGCAAATCTGCCGGTTTTGTAGTCGTTTAACGCCTTTTGATACATAAGGGCGGCTTTGGGCGATACTGCAGAGGTTCCGGCGGTTCCGGCGGCTTCTGCGCAAACGGCGGCGTACCGCGGAAATATTAAAATACAGCCTGCGCTTATTGTTAAAAAAAGCGCAAACGCAAGCATAAGCGCAGGCGGATTATTTTTTATTTTTTTCATATCTTTTTAACTTTTCTATTAAGGTCGTTCTGTTAAGCCCCAACATCCTGGCGGCTTTTTCTTTGACGCCGCCGGAAATTTTGAGCGCCCTGTTTATAATATCCATCTCGGCTTTTTCCATTTCTTTTTTAAGGTTTATTCCGAAATTCTTAATTTTCTCCCCGTAGATATCGATATCGACGGCTGGATTTGTTTTGAGTTCCGCGTCGGTTTTTTGTTCAGCGGGGTGTCCGGCGGCGGACGGATGCTTATATTTTTCGGGTATATCTTTTGCGGTAATAAGCCCGCTTTCGTTCAGGACGACCAGCATCTCCATAATATTCTCAAGCTCTCTTACGTTTCCCGCCCAGCCGTAATTTAAAAGTATATCGAAAGCGTCTTCCGAGATGCCGTAAACCGCGCTGTTTTGAAAATCGGCGAATTTTTTTAAAAAATAATAAATTAAAACTATAGTATCAGCCTTTCTTTCCCTCAGGGGCAGGATATGAACCGGTATAACGTTAATTCTATAATAGAAATCTTCCCTAAACAGTTTTTTGGAAATCATTTCTTCTAAATTTTTATTCGTCGCAGAAATAATCCTGACGTCTATTTTTTTTGTTTTTAAAGAGCCTATCGGTTCGATTTCCCTTTCCTGGATAACGCGTAAAAGCTTAACCTGAAGCGAAAGGCTCATATCGCCTATCTCGTCTAAAAATAAGGTCGATTTATCCGCGAGGTCTAATCTGCCTGGCTTATCGGTAAACGCTCCCGTAAACGCTCCTTTTTTGTATCCGAAAAGCTCGCTTTCCAGAAGTCCTTCCGGAAAAGCCCCGCAGTTTACGGATACCATAGGGTTAATGCTTCTTCTGGACTTATTATGAATTAACCTTGCTATAAGCTCTTTGCCGGTTCCGGATTCTCCGGTTATAAGCACGGAACTTTCGGATTGCGCTATTTTACAGGCTTTTTCCATAACAGATTTAATATGCTTCGAGATGCCGTAAATGCTTATTCCGGCATCGGCGGTATCGTCATTATTATGACAGAGGTCTTCGAGCAGAGTCGATGTTTTGTCTATAAATGCGTTGTAATGTTTTTTTTTAAAAATCTTCGAGTCTATAAATTTTTCGTAATTTAATTTATCTATATTGGCCGGATGAATTATATGGTCTATATTGTGTTTTATTAAAAAAGTTATGTCCTGCCAGTTTAAATCTTCTATATTGTTAACGTAAACATAGAGTTTAACGTTCCTTTTAGGGGTTATCTTAGATACCGCCGAGGCGTTAATCCGGCTGTATTCCGCAATAATATAAGTATCGCTGTTAAAATTGGACGGAAGGTCTTTTACGCCGTTAAGTTCGGTTATCTTTTCCTCGGCGGCCGTTTTTACCAGAGCCCGCTTAATAAGAGCGCGGCTCTCTTCCCGTTCCGATATAATATAAATAATAGATATGTTTTTTTCCGTTTGACTAATATTATTCATATTATTTATAATTTATATATAATGCTTACTATAATCGTTGACGGATATAATTTTATATTCAACTCTTATTTTAAAATACGTTTTAAATCGGACGAACTGCAAAAATTAAGAGAAGAAACTATAAATTTTTTATCAAAATATTATAATGTAAAAAGAAATAAAGTGGTAGTGGTTTTTGACGGATACAATACCGGCGAGCCCTTAGAGTCGAGATATAACCGTCAAAATATTGAAATTATCTATTCTAAAAAAGACGAAAAAGCGGACGACGTAATCGTAAGACTGGCAAAAAGCATTACAGGAAGCCTGCTGATAGTCACGAACGACAACGATATAAGGCGCCGCGCTTCGAGCGCATCCTGTTCCTGTTTGGACGTGGACGAGTTTATAAGGCTGGCGGAAAATATAATAGAGCAGGGAATATACGGCGGCGGCATCGAAAGCATTGCGGGCGGGGCGGAAGAGGAGGATTATGAAGACGGGATAGCCGGCAGAAGGGGAGGGGGCGCAAAAAAAGGCAATCCTCACCGCCTTTCTAAAAAAGAAAGGCTTAAAATGAAAAAAATCAAAAAGCTTTAAACTTTTTTAATCAGGGGTTACTTTCGTAAAAATCTTTTTTATCTGTTCGAGCTGAGTTTCGAGCCTTGCGTCTATTTCGCCGAAATCGGTTTTTATTATAACGCCGCCTCCAGGCATGTTGGCGTCGGGGATGAAGTTTATTGAAGTCTGCCTTTCTATGAAATTTTTTACCGCTTCTGGATTTCTATTTAAGACGGCGTAATCTGCTGGATTTAAACATACGGTAAACTTTACGGCGTCCGAAGATTTATTTACCGCATCGGCTATTATTCCGGCGATTAGGCTGCTGTCGGCGGCGGTTTCCGCTTTTATTATAGTTTCTGCTATTTTTAAAGACAATTTTATTACGTCCTGTTTGACGTCTTCGTATAATTCGTTTTTAAATCTTTCTATGGATTCCGAAGCCCTGAAGATATTGCCGACTCCTTCTTCCGTCGATTTTAACGCATCTCTTTTGCCTTCGCCGAATCCTTCCGAATAACCTCTTTTGCGCGCTTCCTCGAAAACGGCGCTTTCTTTTTCTTCGTAGGCCTTTGCGGTTTTATATTTATAGCTTTCTATATATGAAATTATGAATTTTTGAAGGGAAGGGGGGACAGATTCCAATGCGGCGGTTAATTCTTTATTGTCGTCAGACTTTTCGCTCCTCAGTATATTTACTAAAAGAGTTTTTTTTCCGTCGTATAAAGCATTTCCCTCCATGTCGAGTTCGCGGTCTTTTAAAATTTTGCTCATACGAGTTTTTCGCTTTCGCTTTTTACGGCGAGGCTTATTTTGCCTTCGTCTTCAAGCCTTCTGGCGACTTTCAGTATTTCGTGCTGGACTTTTTCTACTTCCGATAGCTTTTTGGGTCCCATAGCTTCAAGGTCGTCGTTAATCATTTCCTGCGCCCTTTTGGAGACGTTTGCCAGAATTTTGGTTCTAAGTTCGTCCGAAGCCGTTTTTAAAGCCAGAACAATCTGGTCGTGGGAGACTTCCCTTAAAATTAACTGCATAGATTTGTCGTCCACGCTTGCAAGGTCGTCGAACGTGAACATAAGCTCCCTTATTTTTTCGGCTTCTTCTTTATCTAATTTTTCTATATCCGCAAGTATAGGCTCTTCTATGGATTTATCCATATTGTTTAAAATATCCGCCACTATTCTAACGCCGCCGACTAATTTGCTCTGCGTCGAACCGGTCGATTTCAACTGTTCCTGAAGCACCTCGTCGAGGTCTTTGATTACGCCGGGCGGAACCCTTTCTAATTTTGACAGCCTGAAAACTACCTGCGACCTTATGGAAGAAGGCAGAAGGCCGACTACCACCGCCGCCGACATAGGCTCTAAGTGTCCAAGTATAAGCGCGATTGTCTGCGGATGTTCGTTTTTTACGAAATCGGCTATAATGTGCGGGTCAAGCCATTTTAAGGTCTGGAGTCCTTCTTCTTCAATAGGTCCGTGCAGGTTGTCCAATATTTTTTTTGCTTTTTCCGGGTCTAAAGATTTTGCTATAAGGTTTTTTACGTAGTCGTCTCCCTTTACTACGATGCCTACTTTAGAGAAATTAGAATTGAAGTCTTTAAGTACGTTTTCGGAATCGTCTTTTTCTATAGTAGGAAGCTGGTCCATATATTTGGTAATTTTTTGAATTTCCATTAATTCCAGCCTTTTTATTATTTCCGATGCGGCATCGTCGCCTACGGAAACCAGAAATATGGCGGCCTTTTCGGGGCCTGAAAATCTTCTAGACATATTTATATCTCTCTATTCGATTCTTTCAGTAAATTTTTTACGTAATTCGTCGCCGCATCAGGGTCGGCTTTTACTATGTTGACCGCAACGTCTTTCATATTGGGCTCAGGCTTTTGAACGGATTCCTGCTTTATCTGGGCAAGCGTTTCGAGCCTTTCTTCCTGCGCCAGTCTTGCCGGTAAGCGCGATTCATAAGTAGTAATGTATTTTATCAAGGGACGCAAAATAATCAGTATTAATAATACTATGCCTATTAAAATAACGCCGTATCTGACTATTTCTCCGAGATTCGATTTAATAACGGACGTTATGGACTTTTTAGCCGGAGCCGGTATCGCGTAGCGTATTCTCTTGAACGGAATATTAGCTACCACTACTTTGTCTTTAGCCGTTTTAGAATAACCGATAGCCGTTTTGACGATATTATTAAAGAGGGTCATTTCGGAAGAACTTCTGGGAATATATTTCACCGACGGCGCGCCTTTGGAAGAGGTTGCCTTTTTATATGTTCCGTTGACGAGAACCGAAGCATAAACTCTCTGCACCGTTCCTACCGGATATGAAATTTTTTCTATTTTCTTCGACACGTCGTAATTTGTAGTTTCTTTTTTGATGGTGTGAGTGCTTGGTTTTGCCGTAGGGATAGGCGTCTTTCCCGGCGGAAGATTCGATTTCGCTCCGGGAATACCGTAAGGCTTTAAAGCGCCAGTTGAAGAAGACCTGTATGTCTGCTGAGAAACTATAGCCGTAGTATTAGGATTATAAGTTAATTTAGATTCGGTTTTTTTTGAAAAATCTACTTTTACATATACTTTAGACGTAACGTTTCCTTCCCCCACGACGGGTATGAGCATAGAATTTATTTTATTTTCTAAATTTTTTTCGATTTTATGTACGTAATTAAGCTGATTAACCGTATATTCAAAAGAACTTTTCGTCGGAATGGACAGCACCCGTCCGTCCGTATCTACGACCGTTATGTTTTTAGGCTTTAGGCCCTCTACCGCGCTGGCGACTAAATGGATTATTCCATTTACCTGCATTTTATTTAAAGTCATGCCGGATTTCAGTTTTACTATGACGGACGCTTTGGCGGGAGCCCTTCTGGTTACAAATACCGACTGCCGGGGCAGGACTATAAGGACTCTTGAATATTTAATGCTGTTAATCTGGTCTATCGTTCTTTCTAATTCTCCCTGTAATGCTCTCTGATAATCTACGTGCTGCATGAAATCCGTCATTCCAATCTGAACTTTGTCGAATATGGAAAATCCCACCCCTTCCTGGCGGGGAAGACCTATGGAAGCAAGTTTAAGGCGGGTTTCGTAAACTTCGTTTTTAGGAATAAGAATAGTCTTTCCCCTGTCGGAAAGCTTATACGGGATATTGTAGGAATGAAGCTTATCGATTATGCCGGATGCGGCGGGCGCGTTTAAATTAGAATAAAGAACGCCGTATCGAGGAGCGGTCGCATAAACCGCCGTAAAATAAACAGCTATGGCGACCCCGATGATTACGAGGGCAAATACGATCTTCCGTTCTACCGAAAGCTCGACGAAAAAAGTTTTTAACTGGGAACCGAAGTCCTTGAACGTAGCGGCCATTTATATGTTATGTTATGTTATGTTATGCGTTATTATACCTGCATATTCATAATCGAATTATATGCGGTTATAATTTTATTTCTGACCTGCATCATAAGTTCGAAAGAATCGTTTGCTTTTTCCATGTCTATCATCGCCTGATGTATATTTGAGGACTTTCCGTCGGCTATAGCTTGTGCGGAGCTGTTGGCGGTATTCTGAAGTTCGTTGACTTTATTTATGGAATTTAAAAGGGTATCGGCGAAAGAGCCGCCTCCGGAACCTGCATTGGCCGCCGCGGAGTTAGAGCCGCCGCCATTAATAATGCCGTTAGGATTAAGTTCTTTTATATCGTTTAAATTTATTGCGTTTTCGACGCCTATAGGTATAGCCATAATAATGCCTCCGCTTTATTCTTTTAACTTTTAACCGGCGGACTTAAATCCGTCTCCTGTGATTTGTTTAAGCCCGCCTTAATTTTGATTATACCATAATTTCGGATAAACGGGACGGATTTCAAATTTTTAACGACGACTGCGACATAGCTTTAGATTCCGATATAACCTGAGCGTCCGCCTGATAAGCCCTTGTAGCCGAAATCATATTTACGAGCTCCCTTATAGACGATATATTTGGAGTCTTGACGTACCCGGCTTTATCTGCCAGCGGACTGCTCGGGTCGTATTTTTCGGAAAACGGATTTTTGGCGTTTTCTATTTTTTCTACTTCGACACCGAAATAATTTTTAAATTTAACGGTTTTAAAAAGCGGTTCTTTCTTTACGTAAGGCAGTCCGTTGCCCGCATCTTCGGTATTGATGTTCGCAAGATTGGACGAAATAACGTTCATCCTTATTCTTTCCGCATTTAACCCTTCCGCCGCTATCTTTAAAGAATCGTTAAAACTCATAACCCACCCTTATTATTATGTGTTTTGTCATTACTGCATACCTTTTCCTGCGTTTATCGAAGCAGGTTTTTTTATATTACGGGACATAATTCAATTCTGTCCCCGTCACCTTATATGTTTTGTCATTCCCGCGCAGGCGGGAATCCAGTCTTTATTGTACGCCGTCTGCGCATTAAGGAGTAGCATTGGTTATAGCATAAGTTAAAGTCGCAAATTTTTTCGACAATAAACCTGCGACCGCCTGAAACCTTATGGCATTCGACGCCATATCGCTCATTTCCTTGCTGAGGTCAACGGTATTGCCGTCAAGCGGAGAGACGGTTTCGTCTTTTTGATTATGGACGAAAGATTTTATATAGTCCGATTGTCCTTCCGAAGACGACCCCGCCGCGACCCCGCCGCCTAAATCTTTTTGCGACGTTGCTTTCATAGGCAGAGAATCCGCCGAAGGAACGAGGCCTTTCATAACCTGCTCGAAGTTAAGTTCTTTCGCCTTGTAACCCGGCGTATTCGCGTTTGCGACGTTAGAAGCAATAATGTTCTGCCTGTCGCTCAGGACGTTTAAACTTTCCCCTAATATTCCGTAAATATTACTGAACATTTTGTGCATGCCTCCTTTCGCCCGAAACGCAACTAATTTATAATAAAGATTGCTTCGTCGTCTTCGACTTCCCGCAATGATAAAATATGTCATTGCGAGCGTTAGCGAAGCAATCTGCTTTTTTAAAGATTAATAACTCTTTATTATTATATGCAAAAATTATGCCATATAAGGCAAAAATACGCTGATTTTTGCTCCTCCCAGTTCTTTCGAATTTTCGGCGCCGATGTATCCTCCGTGAACCATAACGTTGTTAAGGGCTATCGAGAGCCCTAGACCGGTACCGCCGCTTTTTTTAGTCGAAAAAAAGGGGTTAAAAATATTCTTTACGACGTC
>JAJZLA010000042.1 GCA_021803845.1 bacterium
CCATAAAATAGCCAAACCGTCCGGCGTGTACCTTAATTCCGGGTCTTTTCCAAGATTGCCTATAAGCATTACTTTGTTTAAACTTGCCATACAACCTCCAAAATAAATAATTTAATGAAGTTAAAAGATAATAAATGGATAAAATTTTAATCCAATATTTTAATGTAATAAAGTTATGATAAATTAAGTAAAGCAATTTGGCAAGTTAAATTTATGTTACGTTTTTGTTTCGTTTTTGTTAAATTTATGTTACGTTTCGGTTACAATTTTATATTAAGTTATATAATAAATTAATAAATTTTGACTTTTTTTTGTACAATGATATAATTATTTATATAAAACAAAAATAGGATTTTTAAAATAAAATTTTATAGAATGCATATGAAAAATTGCGTATCGATAAAAAACAGCAACGGAGCCTCGCTACTTGAGGTAATGATAGCTATGGTTATCCTCACAGTCGCTTTTCTGGGAGTGGTAGCGTTATCGACCTTTCTTTTTAAAACTAACGCGCAGGCAACGAATATGAATATCGCCACTGAAATTGCTCAGTCCGAGGTTAGCCAGCTAAACTGTCTTGGCGCAACGGTAATTAAGAGTAATTTAACAAATTGGGGCATTACCGCTTTACCCGGAACTTACACTTACACTGTTTCTCCTACCATTCAAAATCCAGACGCAAGAGATCCTGTTCCAGCGTGCATATATCCTGCATTGGCAAAAGGCGGTCCCGCTCCAGGCGGACTTCCGCCGCTCGGTTTAGGCATTACTATTCCCTATACAGTGAGTATAACATTTAGTTCAAATCCAAACAATTCTAACCTTATAGATGCCGCTGTAATCGTCAGCTGGAATAACGGACAGCAAGCCGTTAATTTTTATGATGTTGTCGTATGATATAATATTATATTTTTAAAAAACAAAAAAGGCTAAAAATGAAAAAATTTAAAAAAATATTAAATAACATTAGCGGCTTAACGATGGTCGAGCTTATTATAGCGCTCGCGATTTCTTTAGTAATTGTAGCGGCGGCGGGGTATATTTTTTTATCGCAGTCGGGAGCAATGCGGGCAAGCAAGTCCGTTTCTACCGAACAGCAAAGGCTTAACAACGCCTTCAGCGCCGTAGAATACAATTTGAAGATGGCGGGATTCGATTACGGGGATAATTATTTTAAAACAACTGGATTATTGCCTGTTCAAATTTTTTCGCCAAATTATTCAACGAGCCCTTATACTCCCTATGAGGTATTAATTAGTTACAGCACATTAGTTAATTATGCGAATGGCTGTGATGAGCTAATACAAAACGGAGACGGAGCAAATTATAGCCTCGGACCAAATGCAAATTGCAGTACAAATAACTTTTATAAAGGTGAGGTAATAAATATTGTAGATCCGGGTTCCAACAGTCACGGAATTCCACTTAAATCGCCTTATTCACTTTGCGTGACCCAAACTCCAGCGGGCAAGTTTATTCAAGCTAATCCCGGAAATAATGGAATTGATGATAGTTGTCCATTTTTTAATAATATTCCTCCCAATGCGCCTTCAGGCGGGTACGTCTCCATAATACAGCAGATTCTCTTTTACTGGGGAAACCAGAATTATGGAAACCAGACTTCCGGATTTAATCCCCCCTTTAACCAAGTGGGGACTTTATATGAATGTGTGGCGGCTACTCCGTTAACGAATAGTCAACCCTCATGTGCGGCAAATACCACGATTCAACTTGACAGCAATGTGAACAATTTCAGCGTTATGCCCCTTGCGGGTTATATAAATGCGGTTACGCTCCAGCCCTATGTTTACTTATTGACTATTTCAGCAGAGTCTGGCGCGGCGGTTACTCCTTCGCCCGCATACAGCGTAAACACAGGCTATAATCCGAATATTACGGGCGGAAATCCGCAGCAGAACCGTTCGACTATTCCGGGTTATAATATTGTAAAAACGCTTAACGCCAACATACTTTTAAGGAATGTAGAATATGGAAGCTAAATTAAAAAATAATAAAGGCATTGCAATGATTACCGTACTTTTGATAACCGTTATCCTCGGCATACTTACCGTTGTTGCCCTTCATGAATTAGGTTATGACGTAATCAATGCCGGGCAAAATACGACCACCGAGTATGCCCGTAATATCTCGAATTCGGCGACCAGCATCATCCTTCCCGCCATTGGGGCGGGCGGGACGCTTGGAGGGATAACAATAAATCCTATGGATTCAGATTCAATAATCATCGGTGATTATTATTATACTACTGCGAATAGTAGTATCCTTAATAATAACGGGACAACTTATCTAAATCTTAACGCTTCAAATCTATTGTCGACTTCGGTATCGCAGAGTATTCTCGGCAATACTCAAAGCGGAGAGCAGATAGGGTTCGAATATGAAGTGACGACATGCTGGGAATATCAGACTGGAGAACCGCCTGTCACTCAATATTATTATTACACCGGTTTTATAAACGTTATTTCGCGGGATAACGCAAATTCTAAACTTGTGGAAACGGGAGCTAATTTTACTTACGGAACTTTTACTACACAGCCGGCGAATTGCGCGCCAACTACTACTACTAACCCCGCATAAAATAAAACAAGGACAATGAACATTATAATAATATGTAATATAATATTTATAATAAATTGTTATAATACAAATTGTTATAATAAATTTGATTTTGAAACAAATATATGATATATAAAATAACAAATGGCTAATGTTTATTATTAGCCTAAACAATGTCTATTATATAAAAGGAGGTGATTATTTATGAAGTTAATCAAAAAATTAAAATTAAGTATTTTAATGATGTCTATCTTCAGTATATTGATATTCGTTAGCGCGGGCGTCATTTTTGCGGATATGAACGGCGATGGCGGTGGTACCGGAAGTTCGAGCACAATGGCAGGCGGCACAACATATACGCCTGGAAATTGGTGCACTTATTCTACATCGTCAATGACTATGTACAAGAATGAACCGTCGGAATGTCCTAACGCCAGTTATACTACAATGTCTAACGGCATGGGCGGCAGTATGATGATTGCCACCAACAATATGATGATGATGTACAATATGGCGGGCAATATAATGAGCGGCGTCAATGTAGGTTGCGCTAGTTTTAGTTTATCATCCTCAAGCTCCTCTAATCCGGATACGCCGATAGCAGAAAATGGTGGAGTAGCAGATCCACCGTCAAATGTGTCGCAGGTTTATCCAGCTAATCCACCGGTGATGACAATAAATTCATGGTATCAAGTAAGCCGGTGACGTCTAATTCTGTTGAAAGCAGGCGGCAGTATTATATTATATAATGGGGGAAAGGAAAGCAGGTTATATTTTACAGCCTGCCTTTCCCCGCTGAGGTAAGCGCAATTCGTCATTGTTAGTTTTTTTAGCATATCGTATTCCTTTTATATACAACAAAACTGAAAATGCAAGCGGACAGTTAGCCGCAACCGAAATTAGCGAAATTTTTTCTAATGGGAGAATTTATAAAAGAGATTAAAGATACAGCCGTTAGCATTAAATCATGGGTTATAATTATATTTGCTACAATCTTTTTTGCAATTGCCGCGATTATAATTTCACTTTTCGGCAACGCAGAAAAAGCCCAAAAAGTTGCAAGACTATGGGGAAAAACTATAATAAGGCTTTTAGGTATTAATGTAATTGCCAGCGGCGCCGAAAATATATCCCCCGAAAATTCCTATATTATCACTTCTAACCACCAGAGTTATTTCGACATATTCGTTCTGCTTGTCTGCCTGAATTTAAATTTTAAATTTATCGCAAAAGCATCTCTTTTTAAAATTCCGTTTCTGGGCTGGTCGATGAAAAGGCTCGGATATATCCCGATAGACAGGGAAAATTTAAGAAGCGCGCTTAAAAGCGTTAAAAAATCTACCGAACTTCTTAAAAACAAAACCTCCATACTCATTTTCCCCGAAGGCACGAGGTCTTTGGACGGCGAACTTTTAAGTTTTAAAAAAGGCGGGCTTAATATGTTTTTGAAACAGGGTAATCTGACCGTCCTGCCCGTCGCTATTAAAGGCACGGTAAATATTTTAAGAAAAAACAGCCTTACGATACATCCGGGGAAAACCGTCGAACTTCATATTTTACAACCTATAGAAGTAAGCGAAAAAAATAAGGTTTTAGCGTCCGGCAGGGAAGACGGCATAATTAAAACTATAGAAGAGGAAATACGAGCGGCATTAGAATTTAAGTAATTTTTAAGTAATTTTCTTGGAAAAAGAATTGTAAGATGATAAAATTAACGACATTGTAAATCAATTAACTAATAAAAAAATAAAAAGATAAAAATAAATGCCTACGTTAAAAGCGATACCCCTTGGAGGTCTCGGCGAAATCGGTCTCAATATGATGGTTTACGAGACCGAAAAAGACATTATAATCGTCGATTCCGGAATTATGTTTCCGGAGGATTACATGCTTGGAATAGACATGGTAATTCCCGACATAAGATATTTATACGACCCCGAAAAAAAGAAAAAAATCAGAGGAATCGTTCTTACCCACGGGCACGAAGACCACATAGGCGCCATACCGTATGTGTTAAGAGAGTTTAATATCCCGATATTCGGCACTCCTTTTACACTTGGAATACTCGAAGAAAAACTAAAAGAACACGACCTGCCTTTTAAAGTATCGCTTTTCACCGTTAAAACCGGCAACTCTATAACTCTCGGCGATTTTGAAATCGAATTTATAAGAGTAGCCCACTCGATAATCGACGGAGCAAGTCTCGCAATAAAAACGCCCGTAGGAACGATAATTCATACTGGAGATTTCAAGCTTGACCAGACTCTCGAAAAAAACGCCGTAACCGATATAAACAGGCTTGCCCATTATGGAGACAGCGGAGTTTTAGCCTTATTTTCCGATTCTACCAATATAGAAAAAGAGGGATTTACGATATCGGAAAACGATATAAAAAAAACATTCAGAAATATTTTCAGGGATAATAACGCAAGGATTATAGTGGCTTTATTTGCTTCCAATATTCACAGAATTTCGGAACTGCTTTCGCTTGCCGCCGAGTTTAATAAAAAGGTTATATTCAGCGGAAGAAGCCTTATGACGTACACTAAGGTAGCCAGAAAATTAGGCTATTTAAGCATTCCGGAGGAAATTTTAATAGATGAAGAAACTATAGGCTATTATAAACCGGAAGAACTTTTAATACTTACCACCGGCACTCAGGGCGAGGCAATGTCTGCGTTATCAAGGATTTCCGTCGACGACCATAAGTATATAAAAATCAAGCCTGACGACCTTGTTTTAATGTCTTCTAAGTTTATTCCCGGAAACGAAAAAGCTATATCCAAAATAATAAACAATCTTTATAAAAGAGGAGCCGAAGTTTATTACGAAAACATATCGGAGATACATGTATCAGGGCATGCCAGCAAAGAAGAACTTAAATTTATGATAAATATAGTGAAACCTAAATATTTTATTCCGGTACACGGAGAATTAAAACATCTTTATCAGCATAAAAAACTTGCCGTTAATTCGGGAATTCCGGCGGCAAACGTTTTTGTCCTTGAGAACGGCAACAGCCTTGAATTTAATGAAGAATCGAAATGCGGAAGAGGCAAAGACGTTTATGCCGGCAGAATTTTCGTGGACGGCAAAGGAATCGGCGACGTAGGCGCCCATACTCTTAAAGAGCGGGCGCATCTTTCCGAAAACGGAATGATTATAGTCCAGCTTGTAGTGGACTCCAAAACGTCTAATATAATTTCCGGTCCGGATATCGTTTCCAAAGGTTTCGTTTTTGAAGACTATTTTAAGGAATTAAACGAAATTCTTCATAAATTGGTTATGAACGTTATCGAAGAAAATCAAAAAAAAGAAAAAGAGAATATAGACTGGGTAAAGGTTAAAGACGATATTAGAAGGGCGTTAAAAAAATATTTAAATAAAAATATCGACAGGCATCCATTTATCTTCCCTATGATTACCGAGATTTAATTTATATTGGGATAAATATTTCTATTTTAATGTGGTATAATCTATTTAAAAGTTAATAATTATTAAAGATAATTATTAAATATTCCGTTTAATAAATAGATAATTTACGGAGGTGATAAAAAATGGCATGCGCATCCAAAAAAGCCGCTTCTACATCTAAAAGCAAACCTGCAAAATCAAAAAGCAAATAACATAACTTTTGCGGTTTTTGCTTTTAAGCCGTACGACGGATACCGGCAATACGTTTTCAATTATATAAAATAAATTAAAACGTATTGCCGTTTTTATTATTAATCGTTGTTTTCACCGTTTTCTTCTTTGTTTTCGCTCTTTTCTGCGTTGGATCTGCGTTCTTTTGTTTTTGCGATTCTGTCGTCTATTCTTTTAACAAAACCGTTAAAAACTCCTTCAATAGCAAATATGAATTCTTTATTTGCATTACCGAGATGTTCTACGACATCCACCGGAATCCAGTCGTATACTCCATCAACGATTTTATGTCTAAGTTCGGATCTTTTTTCCCTGAAAGATTTTTCGTCTCTTGAAAACATTTTAACCTCCATATTCAATACATTTAATTATCCTTATATAAATATTATAAACCTAATCGGATTAAAATTCAAATTGCATAGTGGATAATAAATAAAAAATAAAATGATTTATGAATTAAACGTATTTTTTACCTATTTCATAGCCTAATTTTTCGGAAATCTTATTGCTTGCTTCTATGGTCAGCGGAATAAACATATTTTTTAGTTTTTCCGGCGTAGTTCTTATTACAGGAGCGGAAATAGATATTCCGCCTATTATATGAGTGGTATAATCTCTCAACGGAGCGCCGATGCAGATAATGCCTTCGTCAAGCTCTTCGTTGTCTATGGCGTAACCTTGAACCTTTACTTTTTCTAATTCTTTGAACAGTTTTTCTTTATCGGTTATAGTATTTTTAGTAAAAGATTTAAGTTTTTCGGGTAAAATTTTTTCAATATTTTCTCTCGACTCAAAAGCTATTTGACATTTGCCTATAGCCGAAGCATAAACGGGAAGCATATTGCCTACCCTTGATGCTACCCTTAAAACCTGGTCTGCTTCTACTATATCGAGATAAATAAGATTTTTTTCCCTGATTACTCCTACGTAAGCAGATTCTTTTATTTTATCGACCAATTCTTTCATTACCGGTTTTGCTATGCTCAAAAGTCTAAGGTGATTAATGAACGACTGGCCTAACTCTAAGCTTTTAAGACCTAAACGGTAATTTTCGGTGAACGGGTCCTGTTCTATATAGCCCATATATTCTAAAGTAGCAAGGAGCCTGAAAATTTTATTTTTGTGGAGTTTTAGGATTTTACTCAGTTCGCTTACTCCGAGTTCGGACTTATCTCCTTTAAATGCTTCTAATAAATCTAAAGAGTTTAAAACCGTTTTAATGAGATAATTTGTTTTATCCTTTTTTTTGATAGTTTTTTCCATATCCTTTTTATTTTTATTAAGCATATTTGCACCTTTAATCTTTTAACAAATTTTATTTTTAAAAATTTAAACTTGAAATTAATTTTACATAAATAAAAAATAAAATGCAATTTTAAAATATATATCTAGGAAATAATTTAAAAATTTGATGTATAATTAATATAGGATAATTAGTTTAAGACGCTATGATATAATAGTAATCGGTTAAAATTAAATTATAAATTAATTGATAATTAATTAAAAATGAACGCTATCAGGCTTTACCATAAATTGGAATCCGACGATTTTGTGCAATGTCTTATATGCGCCCATAAATGTAAAATTAAAAAAGGCATGACGGGCGTTTGCAAAACAATCGCAAACATAGGCGGCGTTCTATACACTATAAATTACGGTATCTTAGTAGCAAAGAGCGTAGACCCGGTAGAAAAAAAACCGCTTTTTCATTTTATGCCGGGAACGGGTTCTTATTCAATCGCTTCCCCAGGATGCAACTTCAGGTGTTTAGGCTGTCAGAACGCAGACATATCTCAAACATACAGGGACGAAAATTTTGAGCAGTATCTTGAATATTTTAAAAGCCTGGAAAAAACGCCGCCCGAAGACGTCGTAGAAAATGCATTAAAAGCAAACTGCAAATCGATTTCATACACCTATACCGACCCCGCTGTTTTTTTCGATTATAGTTTAGACGTCATGGAGATAGCTCATAAAAAAGGATTAAAAAATATTTTCGTTACCAACGGATATTATACGGAAGAATCCATAAATGCGGCAAAAGGACTTTTAGATGCCGCAAACGTCGATATTAAATTTTTTAACGATACGAGCTACAGGAGAATATGCGGCGGAAGACTTGAGCCGGTGCTTGAATCGGTAAAACTGTTTCATAAAAACGGCGTGCATTTAGAGCTGACTACCCTTTTAATAGACGAATACAATAACAATGATGAAGAAATTAAAAAAATAGCGGATTTTATAGTTTCGGTAGATAAAAATCTGCCGTGGCATATTTCGCGGTTTTTTCCTTTATACAAGATGCAGGACGGACGCGTCACCGAGGAAGAAACGATAATAAATGCCTATAATATCGGTAAGTCGGCAGGATTGAGTTATATTTATGCCGGAAATATACGTTTGAACGGCTATGAAGATACATCCTGTCCTTCCTGCGGAAAACTTTTAATAAAGAGGCAGGGTTATAATATTATGGAAAATAACGTGATTAAAGCGACCGGCGAAGCGGGCGAAGGAAAATGCAAATTCTGCGGATATAAAATTTACGGCGTATTTTAATATAAAATTATCTTGAATTAAAGTGCCGCAATATTATATAATCTATTTTGTAAATATTATTCAGCTATTTTCATTCCAAGAAATTTAAATTGGGGGATCGTCTAGCGGCAGGACCTGGGACTCTGACTCCCATTACGGAGG
>JAJZLA010000043.1 GCA_021803845.1 bacterium
TAACATACTTCTAATTGATGAAATAGATACAGGACTTCATTATTCAGTAATGAAAAAAATGTGGGATTTCTTATATAAATCGGCTATGGAGTTAAATGTTCAAGTTTTTGCAACAACACATAGTTACGATTGCGTAAATAGCTTAGCATCTATTTGTCAAAATACGGGAGATCAAATAACTATCCAAAGGGTTGATGCTGGAAATACCAAGGCAGTTCCATACTCAGAGGCTGAAATACGAGAAGCTGTAGAACACGATATAGAGATGAGATAATATGCCAAACGACGATAAGTGTTTTGATAGGAAAGATAAAATTCTACTTGTTGAAGGGCAAGAAGACATATACACTATTGCCGAATTAATGGGTAGACATATTAAGTGGCCTTCACCTCCAGCTACACCCCCAGTATGCATTAGGGATGCAAAAAGTATAGATACGCTATTAAAGAAAGATTATTTATCGGGTCATATAAAAGCACATGAAGCTCAAATTATTGGTATTTTGGTTGATGCAGATATATCTGCTCTGTCTCGTTGGAATAGTTTAAAAAACTCATTAGTTAATTTTTTAAAAGAATTTCCTGAAAATCCAATACCAGATGGATTTATTGCTAATTCTATAAATAATAAAAGAATTGGTATATGGATAATGCCAGATAATAAATCACCAGGAATGCTCGAAACATGTCTTTCAACATTAATAACAGGAGATGAAAAAATTTGGGAAATGGCTGAAGCCTATGCAATGAATGCTTTTTTGAAGGACGCTCCATTTAAAGATGTTCATTATGCTAAGGCTTGCATTCATACTTGGTTAGCTTGGCAAGATCCACCAGGAGAAAGGTTTGGGACTGCATTGAAAAAAAAAATATTTAATTCAAATTCAGAATTAACTAATAAATTTGTAGAATGGTTTAAGTCTCTTTATGAAATTTCATAGGTTTTTAAATTCAATAAAATACAAAAGACCTTATTTAAAACTAATAGTTTTTTTCATTATCCCTTCCAAATCGCTCGGATGCCTTGATACTGCCCAAGCCCATTTTCCAAAACCGCCGTGCGCGTTAAGAGCTTGAACCCATTCATTTAAAAATTCTCGCTTAACTTTATTTCGGTCGTCATCTTTTCCTTTTATTTCCAAAATTAACTGTACGCCGTTACTTAATTTTATAATAAAATCCGGCCAGTATTTTCTGATTACGCCATGGTAATTATAAAGTATCTCAAACCCCAAGTGGTCGTTCTTTACCCAGGCGTCCACGTATTTGCTTTTATCGAGTATATAAGATTCGGTAGCCTCCCAGGTGCTGTCATAAACGCAGAAATTAATATGCGATTTTATCGTATATTCGCAAGGCTTACTCGTGTACCACGTTCTCATATCTCCGGTTGACCGTATAGATTTAACCGTATCGAAAATTGGCTTAATTTCTTGAGTATTTTCAAGTTTTATAGCCTGCCAAACATAGTGAATTATCTTATTCATATTTAAAATAATAAGGACTATTTTACGCAATTCGTCGTTTTCGAATAAACCGTTCTTTATAACAATTTTGTCCCTTTCTATAAATTGCGATACTATTCCGATTAACTGTCCAAATAAATGCTCCTTGATTCCCCGCCATTTTTCCTTTTCATTGTTATAAATACGCTTGGCGGTTTCAAAAATAATAGTCTGCATACGAAATCTCTGCGCAATGTCTTTAAGGTCAATTTCGGACATTTCGCCTACCCTGTTAGGCTTGCCTTCTAAAATTGGCGCCATTTCTGCAGACGTTATGCTCTCATAAGGATCAAGTTCCAGCGGATTAATCTCATCGAAATTAATTCCTAAAGACGAGCGGTAAACACGGTCTATGCGAATGACGTTCGGCCAAGACAAAGCAAATTTTTCCTTTTCTTTTACAGGCTCAATCGTCGTCTTAGGTTTCGGAGGTAAAGGAGGTGCGCCGTCTCCGCCTTCATGCGGCAAAAAGGTAAAAGGCACGCCGAAAATATTTACATATTCCGGTTCAAATAATCCGTCCTGTCCAACTTCGTATGAAGTCCTTCTTAATCCGCGACCCACGACCTGTTCGCACAAAAGCTGGCTTGAAAAAGCGCGCAAACCCATAATATGTGTAACGGTTTTTGCATCCCAGCCTTCAGATAACATGCCTACGGAAATCACATTCTGTATTTTTTCGCCAGGTTGTCCCCTTTGTCCGACAGTATCAACAATACGGCGCAAATATTCTGCCTGCTGTTTTTTATTTAACTTTCTGTCTTCATTCCCGTTGTTTTCGTCTTCAATATCAGTGTGCGTAGTTTCCGCTAAATCAATTTGAGACTCCGCTTCGCCTAGAACCTTGGAGTCTATCTGTAGTATTCTTTCAGGATCGCATAACTCAGGAATTAATATCTCATTATGGTCAAATGCAAATTTAATCCTTGCCGCTGTTTCCGTTCTGTTTGCGACGGTTATCATAACCGGCGGAATTTCTTGTCCTGCCATATCCCATGATTCTTTCGTTATGAGCCAGTCTTTGCCGAGAAGATAATAAGCGTTTCTTATTAAATCGGGCAAAGGTTCCGAGGCTTCAGCTTTGCGGTTAATGTCGTCTTTAACCTCATCGTCCATATAAATATGATATAGCCTCGATTTATAACTTTTTACGTCTATACGGCTATCGTCTCTTAAAACTACCCTCGGCGTTTTTACAAGACCTGATTCTATTGCGTCGTTCAATCCGAAATCGCTGACTATCCAGTTAAAAAGAGTTTCTTCATCGGATCTTTTTCCTGAAGGGGCAAACGGCGTAGCGGAAAAATCAAAACAGCTTAAAATTCCGCGTGCCTTATTAATCCGGTCAAGTCCGCCAACCCAAATAGTAGCTTCTTCAGCACTGTCTTTCATATCCCTTTGACGCATATATTTGCCCTCAGCCGCCAAATTAGACCTCCAAGCGTGATGAGCTTCATCGTTTATAACCACAATATTTCTGCTAGCAGCCATATCGCCGAGAACTTCCCGAACATAAGCCTCGTCGCTTTTTGCACCGCGTTTATCGACAGATTTCTTTTTTCTCAATCTTTCCTCTGTATCCCAACTTAGCACATGCCAGTTGTTTATGACGACCTTGCCCTGTCTTAAGTATTCTATAAGACCAACGGGTATAATATTAAACTCGTCGTAATAGTTATTATTTGAATCGGGCATTAAAACCTGCAATCTGTTTTTTACGGTAAGTCCAGGAGCTACGACAAAAACGTTTTTTTGAAAACCTTGTGTCTTTTGGATATGCGATTTTGTTAAGAACCTGCCAGGCTATAAGCATGGACATTACTATGGTTTTTCCAGAACCGGTAGCCATTTTTGAACAGATCCTATTAAACTCGCCGCCGTCGGAAGATAACTCTATGCCGGTTTTTTCAGAATCCGGTGCTTCAACCAACCAGATTAATGTTTCTATGGCTTCGAGCTGGCAGAAAAAAAATCTTCTATATTGCCTCTCTTCTGGATTATACCAGTGCTCAATAAGTCTTTTCGTAATACCGGTAACTCCTAAATAACCGCTTTCGCGCCATTTTTGAACGCGCTTTCTTATATCGTTTACAAGTTTAATCTCGATAAAAATACCGGGGTCGTCAAACGATCTGGAATTAGGCGTTGCCATTACGTATCCTGCAGGTCTTCTTCCATAAACCCTACTAAAAGTCCTGGTTGCACGGTCATATGACCAGTGTTCTTTCGGTTCTTCGTAAGGAGAATTTATAATAAGTTTATCTATATTTTTTATTCCTTCCATAATAATCCTATAAATTTATGATTCTTAGGCTTTCAATGCCTCTGTCGTCAATTATTTTAACCGCGCACCTTTTATATTCGCCTGTCGAAAAAGGCAGTGAAACGGTGCCGCGATATGCTTCTATCAATTCCTGGTCTATCTCGGCTTTAAGGTTTTTTGCCAACTTACTCCACCCTTCGATATCCGAAGCCATAGGAAAAAAAACTTGCCTAGGAAATAAACTTCTTCCGTCGTAATCGGTATCGAGCATCCACATTGCAATATTATTTTGTCCTCCGGAAACAACATTGCCTGTTTTAGTGTCGTAATAATCAAATCCTTTTACTTCTAACTGAAAATTTCCCTTATGCTCGCCTTTTTCTATTTTCATAATCCGCACGTCCGGCTGACCTAACAGCCAAAAACTATCATTACTGGTGCGTTTTTTCTTAAGATCATCGGTAAAGAGGTCAGCATTCATCTGGACGCGCAATAATGTAACTCCAGGCCAATTTGTTTCGTCAATGTCTTTTGCGGCTTCCGGGTCAAACTGAAATGTGGCAAATAAAATTATATCTGCTTTAGGTTTTAAGGATTGAGCCTCTTCAATAGCAAGTTCCACTTGTCTACTTTCCATTGGAGCATATTCAGGTCCAAATACTATAAATACCCTCTGACGTTTATTAACTTCGTCTTCCTTGGTTTCAGCTTCTGCTTGAATATAACGTGTGCCGGACAAAGGTTCGACCCGGCTGAATTTAATATACTGCCCTCCCTTTCCGCGAACGCCGTTATTTAAAAGTTCATCCCGCCATTCCGATTGACGGAGTGTCTCGCCGGAACGGGCAATTGAAATATCGGAGGCTCCAATATTATCAATTTCATCGAGACTTTTTGAAACAGGCGAAGGTACTGCTTCAACAGTAAACGGCCCCGTTACGCGCGCTTTGGATTTATCTATATAAGGCTGATCATAGAGGGTTTCCTGACCTGCTGGTTCGCCATTGGCGATAGATTTAAGCGTAATATGCGGAACGGTTTTATAAACAAATCCGCTTCCGACGCCTTCTTCTGTATGGGCTAATTTATAATAATCGTATTGTGCCGTCATTAACCTTTGTTTAGCAAGGGTAATGGCAACGCGGGAAGTATCGCAGGTAATCCATCTGCGTCCCCATTGCTCGGCCACATAGGCGGTTGTTCCGCTTCCGCAGGTAGGGTCTAAAACGAGGTCGCCTGGGTCGGTGGTCATGAGGATGCAACGTTTTAACACTTCAGAATTCGTTTGGACCGCATAGACTTTATTGTCAGCACCAGCTGTATCATTCCAAGGCACAGTCAGGTCACTACATGGTTTGTCATCAAGAAATAGAACATAGTTCAGTAAATTACCTAACGGTTGAATTCGTTTTGCTTGAATCAGTTGGCGCATCCCTTCTTCGTTTGTTGCATACCCATTTCTTGGATAATCATATCTACGCCCTTCAAACTCTGGTTTAAACATTCCCGTTGCCATTTGGCCAGATGGCTCTAGAGACTTAAGTCGGTAAAGCATTGCTTTATCAGGGATTAATGATGAATCATCACGTTCCATTTTTGTTAATTCTCGACGTGTACCATCAGGTAATTGAATATACTTAAAATTTGCATCTGGCTGTGGTGGAACAAGCCTGAAAAGTTTATGATATTTAGCATAAGGTCGTCCTTGTATATCAAGTTTCTGTTTTCCGTACCATACAATAAAATCAGCCATTTGTTCTACATAGTTTGTCCCCAATGGCATTGTCTTCTTGCGAAAGGGAATCAATGCAATGAAATTTTGCAACCCTAACACCTCGTCCATAAGTTCCCTTACATGATGCACATTCTCGTCGCTAATCTGAACAAAAACGCTTCCGCTATCGCTTAAGAGTTCTTTTGCAAGTAGCAATCTATCCCTCATATAAGTTAGATATGAATGAATGCCTAGTTCCCAAGTATCGCGAAATGCTTTAATCATTTCCGGTTCGGAAGTTAAATCTTCGTCTTTGCCGTCTTTTACATCTCTTTTATTAACAAATGGCTGAAAATTGCTTCCGTATTTGATACCGTAAGGCGGATCCATATAAATCATTTGCACCTTTCCTGACATGCCCTCTTTTTCTAAAAGAGAGTTCATTACAAGAAGAGAGTCTCCGGCAATCATACGGTTAGACCAGTTATGCCTATGTTTATAAAAATCAACTGCCTCCCGAAGCGGCGGATTTTCTTCTAAAGATGAAAAAAGCGACGGCTGGGATAGTTGGAGATTATCTCCGTTTTTCTTTCTTACTGCTTCAATAATTGTTCTCGGGTCAATGCGTTCATGGACGTGCAGTGAAACAGTTGGGACTTCAAACGCCGTATGTTCGGCTTTCCCTGCCCAAACGAGCTGTGGATCCAAATGGGGGTCGTATTGGTATTTCTTATCAGGCCAGTCTTTATCAGTTTCCGGATTAACCAAGCCTACCGGCGGGTTGTTAATTCGCTCCTTGCCTTTGTGATCGTATTGCTCAAGTTCTCTTTTTTTTATTTCCGATTTACCCGCCATAAATTTCTCCTTCTTTTATTCCTCTTAATCTCATTATATTATATACGGAATTTAATTTATCAATTTTTTATAAAATAAATCTAAAAGTTTATAAAGACTAAGTTCCTCCAATACTTTGTTTTTTTCATAACCGTTTCTTGTATGCTTCAAAACAATACCGCCATTTTTAAAATAATTAATGCTCGTCATAATGCTATCCCTATTTTTTACATCATTATTTGAAAATAAAGAGGGTAAAATTTTTAGCAGAAAGATATTAATTTGCTCTTGATTGGGCGTATTTAGTAAATTTATGATGTCTTTAAATAATGACTCTATTGGCGCATTTGGAAGAATACAAAGAAGTTCGATAATTAGCACATAAAATTGTTCGCGAGAAGTTATAATAGGAGAGCCATATAATTCTTTTAATGTTGGTAAACCGTCAAACATAGCTTTAGAAGGGAGAAACCGTTCGGCGTCGCATGCGATAAGCATTAAACATTTTGGTTTTATCGTTTTATTAAGATATTGCGGTGTAGTTCCCCATTCTATCGTAAAATTATCTGCTTCGCTTATCATTATCATTGATTCATTTGAATGACCTATTAATACTACGACATCATATTTTTGTTTTTCATTCTCTAAATCGGCAAAACAGCTTAACCAATCATTTTTAGTGTTTATTGGAATAAATTTATACTTTTTAAGTTTAAAATCAGAAAATATCTTATCTATTATAGGGGCAATAGATAATTGCTGACTTTCTAGTTTATAAGAATCACATTCTATAACCAGCAAAGAAGAATAACCTATGGATTTTTTGGCTATTTCCTTTTTCATATTTTAATCTTCGTTAGTTATTTCGGGTATTAACCCTGCTTTTATTATTAAATCCAGTATTATTATCGTGCCAGAAATCGGCTGGCAATTTTCTATGTCTATCTGTTTATTATTTATGGAATTATAAATTGGCAGTTGTTCATTTTTAATAAACCAAATATCAACTTTATGAATCAAATTTCTCATATTGATTATATCTTCAAGTTTTATTAAATAGTTGGAATCAAAAATTGTCATCGGTAAATTATGTCCTATTTTTTTATCCCTGACATACCAATATTTTAACAAAATTGAAACATCGTCGTCATTTATTGCACCCATTTTCTTCAGCCATTTAACAGAAGCTTCAATTATGTTTTTATCCAAATTCAGAACTTCACGTTTATAATCATCTTTCATTCTTTGCAAAGAAAGATTAAGCTCAGAATCGTCAATAATATAGAACAACTTAACCTGATTAACTATAGAGTCTTTTAATAAATCATAACAAAGAAGAAATAAGGCGCTATTAATTAATTTTTCTTTTACAATTTTAGCGTCTTGTATGTCTTCTAAGCATTTTTCTAAATCAAAATTAACTTTGTTTTCCATTTGAAGAATTTAAAAATTTAGAGAAAATAAACAAATCTATCTATGTTTTTATAATAAATAAGGGAATTTATGAATTATATGCCGCAATGCCATATAAATACAAAGTCTTATGCCTAATAAAACCAGTGAAATATTTGCGAAGTATTTACTTATATCCTTTGTATGCCATTATTCAAGCCTTTGCCGAAAATATTCCCTTTGTGAAAGATTTAAAACTAAGGCAGCCAAGAAAAAAGACCTTTTTCTTTTTGGCTGTCTTTTTTAAATAATTAACAATAATTAGCAATATTTCACGACTATCTGCGAATTATTCAATAGTCTTTAAATATAGGTATTTATTATATTATAATAATATATTATTAAATAATTCACAAGTTCACAAAATTGAATAAGACCACTCATTGATCGCCTATTATCTTATAATAAACGGCGGACTTTGTTTTCGTTTTTTCTACTCTAACAGCGACGGATCTTCTTTCAATTAATGTTTCTATAAAATTGTTGAAGTCTTTTTTAAGCATATGCGTATAACGAAGGAGTTTGCTTCTTTCGATAGTCCCGCCGTTGTCTGCGATAATGTTTAATATTTTATTCAGCATTTCCTGGTTTTTATCTTTTATTAATTTGTCGTAAACGGAATAAAGATATTTTTCAAGAATTAATTTTAATTGTATAGCGTATTCCATATCTTCTTTTCCGATAACATTATCTTTTCGCATAACGCAGTAAATCATTGCAATTTTTATGACAAGCGTAAAAAGCCTTGTATGAAAACTGCCGTATATTTCGGACTGCCTTTTTTTAGACTCGTTTTCGCTATAATAAAACTCTTCGTAAATTTGCTTCGCTTCCTCCGATAATTTTATTTCTCCTTTAATGCTTAAAAGTTCTTTTAGCTCCTCGACTAAACTATTAGGCGGATTATTGCTTATAGGAAGAGCGATTTCTTTTTTATCCTGCTGAGCATAAAATATCGTAAACCTCTGCATAAACCCACTCTGGCGGTCTGCTTCTTTTATGTTTTCAGAAATCCATGCTATAGTCGAAGCGCTCAAGATATTAATAGCCGGTTCGTCTATCCTATAAAGCTGTCCCGTTCCGTTTGGACCTTTA
>JAJZLA010000044.1 GCA_021803845.1 bacterium
TCTTCATTATCTCTTACCGTTCCGTTAAACAAAAGAACCGAACCTGCGGACGAATCGGAAACAAAATCGAGAACTTCATTGCAGTTTATTCTTTCAGCCGTTATTTTAATATTAAAAGCGGCATCCGCAATAGAATAAAAAGAGGAAACTCCGCCGCTTACCGGCATAATAACCGTGATTTCGTCTCCTTCCGACAATTTTTTTCCGGCGTCGGCATATTCCTGATTAACGGCATACTTAGATACTTTAAGAATATTTTTTATGTCGGGATAACTTGTTTCCATTATTGAAATAATATCTTTTACCGATGAACCTTCTTTTACGGTAAAATCTAATAAATTTTTCCCTATTAATTCTTTTAAAGCGGCAAATAATCTTACTTTTATATTTATCATATATATTATTTTAAGGTTGTTATTTTAAGAAAGGTGTTTTGAAATTTCATAATAAAGATGTCCCATTTCTTTAAGGATTATATTATTCATAGCCAGCGTTACGGCATTAATAGAACCGGGAACGGAAAAAATTACCTTTCCGTTGTATATTCCTGCGGAAGCGCGGGACATTATTGCGGAGGTACCTATTTCGTTATAGCTTAAACTCCTGAACAGCTCCCCAAAACCGTATAATTCTTTATCGTATATATTTTTTAATGTTTCGTAAGTTATGTCTTTGTAAGAAACGCCGGTTCCGCCGTTTATAATAACAGAATCGATTTTCGGCTTATGTTCCGCACCGCAAACCTTGACGATTAAGCTCTCAAGTAAATCTTCGTCGTCTTTTATTAAAGCGTAGCCCGATACTTCATGTCCTGCCGACGCAAGCGCTTTTTTTATATAATCTCCGCTTTCGTCTTCGCTTTCTTTTCTTGAGTCGCTCAGCGTTATAATATAAACGTTAAGCGGCTTGTTAGCGTTAATATTTTTTTTATGCTCGATATGCCCCATATTACATAAATTTTAAACTAATAAGCGAAAAATGTCAATTTTCTTATACCTGCATCGAAAAAAGACGTCAGATTAATTTTATGCAACATCTTTTATCGTTAATTGTTTCTTTTCGTGTGCATAAAATAAAATCTGACACCTTTTTCTTTATTTTTCTTTATAAAACAAAAGCACCGAAAATACTGAAGCTTCAATGTATTTTCGGCGCTTGTTTGCTTATTTAGACAGCTAATTTTATTTATTAAGCGGTATCAATTAATACATTCCGCCCATTCCGCCGCCGGGCATTCCGCCGGGCATTCCTGCAGCAGGTTTCTCTTCGGGTTTGTCGGCTATCATGGCTTCCGTAGTCAACATAAGCGACGAAACGCTTGCGGCATTCTGAAGCGCGGTCCTTTCGACTTTCGTCGGGTCTATAATACCGGCTTTAATAAGGTCTTCGTATTTATCGGCCGCGGCGTTATATCCGAAAGACGCTCCGTCGTTGCTCAGAACCTTGTCTATAACTATAGAACCTTCAACTCCTGCATTTTCTGCAATCATCCTTAAGGGCTCCTGAACGGCTCTTTTAATTATTTTAATGCCGGATTCTTCGTCGTGATTAGCTCCCTTGAGTTTATCTATGGCTTTAGCCGCCCTTAACAGCGCAACGCCGCCTCCGGGAACTATTCCTTCTTCTACCGCCGCTCTCGTAGCATGTAAAGCATCTTCGACTCTGGCTTTCTTTTCTTTCATCTCTGTTTCGGTAGCCGCGCCTACGTTAATCACGGCAACTCCGCCGATTAATTTTGCAAGTCTTTCCTGAAGTTTTTCTTTATCGTAATCCGAGGTAGATTCTTCAATCTGCGCTCTAATTTGTTTGACTCTTTTTTCTATATCGGCTTTAGAACCTGAGCCGTCCACTACCGTCGTATTGTCTTTATCTACCGTAATCCTCTTCGCCTGTCCGAGATCCTTAAGAGTAATAGATTCGAGTTTAACGCCTATATCTTCGGAAATTACCTGACCGCCGGTCAATACCGCTATGTCTTCGAGCATAGCTTTTCTTCTGTCGCCAAAGCCCGGGGCTTTAACGGCACAGCAGTTTAAAGTGCCTCTTAATTTATTAACGACAAGCGTAGCAAGAGCTTCTCCTTCTACTTCTTCGGCTATTATAATAAACGGACGGCCGGACTTTGCAATCTGCTCAAGAATCGGCAATAAATCTTTCATTGCGGAGATTTTCTTTTCGTTAATCAAAACATACGGATTGTCGAGAACGCATTCCATTCTTTCCGAGTCGGTTACAAAATAAGGAGATAAATAACCCCTGTCAAACTGCATTCCTTCGACTACTTCAAGGGTGGTCTCCATGCTTTTTGCTTCTTCTACGGTTATAACGCCTTCTTTGCCTACTTTATCCATAGCTTCGGCAATAATAGAACCGATAGTTTCGTCATTGTTTGCCGATATCGTGCCTACCTGAGCTATTTCTTTTTGATCCTGTATCGGTTTCGATATCTTTTTAAGTTCTTTTACGATTTCTTCTACGGCTTTGTCTATTCCTCTTTTAACATAAATGGGGCTGGCTCCTGCGGTAACGTATTTAACGCCTTCTTTATATATAGCCTGAGCTAAAACTGTTGCGGTAGTCGTTCCGTCACCGGCTGTATCCGATGTTTTAGAAGCTACTTCTTTTACCATCTGGGCGCCCATATTTTGGAACTTATCGGACAATTCTATTTCTTTTGCTACCGTAACGCCGTCTTTCGTAATTGTAGGCGAACCGAAAGATTTTTCAATTACTACGTTTCTTCCTTTGGGTCCAAGCGTAACTTTAACGGCATCTGCAAGCGCATTGACGCCGGTAAGAATTTCGGCTCTGGCTTCCGCTGAAAATTTTAATTCTTTTGCCATAATTATTTTACTCCTTTAAATTTGAATTTAAATTATTAAATTTTAAAATTTCTTATTTTTCTACTATAGCCAAGATGTCGTCTTCTTTCATAATAAGATATTCCTTATCGTCAATTTTTACGTCGTTTCCTGAATATTTTGCAAATAAAACGATATCGCCTACTTTAACGTCCATCGGGATTTTTTTCCCGTCTTCTAAAATTCTGCCGTTTCCCGCAGCGACGACTTTGCCCTGCATAGGCTTTTCTTTCGCAGAATCAGGAATAAATAATCCTCCCTTAGTTTTTTCTTCTTCCTGAAGTCTTTCTACTAAGACTCTGTCTTGCAATGGTTTAACTTTCATAAACTTCTTCTCCTTATTTAAATTTAATTTAATTCATAAACAAAATTAAAATTTTTAGCACTTATTAGCTTTGAGTGCTAACCTTTTTAATATACACTTATGCTTTTAAAAAAACAATATCATAAATCTTTAACTATTTTGTAATTAATTTAAGATATTTTATATTGACAGATAAATAATCGATATTTTCTTTATATTTTTCGATTATTTGTAATTTTATTACGTTTTACTTATATTTTCAATTTTATTTTTTTATTTTATCGTCAATTTAAAAGTGATATAATTGAATTAAATGGAAAAATATATTCTCGAAATAAACGGCTTAACAAAAAACTTTAATCGCTTAAAGGTCTTAAGCGAAGTTAGTTTTAAAATTAAATACGGTGATTTTTTTGGATTAATAGGTCCCAACGGCGCAGGAAAATCCACTCTTTTAAAAATTTTATACGGAATAGTAATTCCTGATTCCGGAAATATTTCTATTAACGGATTGGATCTTTTATATAATTATAAAAAAATTAAATATTCTTTAGGAATAGTCCCGCAGGAAGATAATTTAGACGAAGATCTGTCCGTTAACGATAATCTGACCGTATATTCAAAATATTTCGGAATTACCGGCGTCGAATCCCGCAGGCGTGCAAACGAACTTCTCAATTTTTTCGATATGGGCGAAAAAAAATATTCCAAGGTTTCGGAACTTTCCGGCGGATTGAAAAGAAGGCTTATGATAGCCAGAGCATTAATCAACAATCCGTCCTTAATTATATTAGACGAGCCTACAAGCGGATTAGATCCCGAATACAGGCAAAATATATGGGAAAAACTCAAGGCGTTAAACAGGAACGGAGTTACTATTCTTATGTCCACGCATTATATGGAAGAAGCGGAACGGCTTTTTAAAAACATTATAATATTAAATCACGGCAATATCGTTTTTAACGGCGCTATTAGCGAAATTACCCTTAATAAAAAATCTTTGGAAGAAATTTTTCTCGACATCGCAAAACACTAAATTCATCATTAACAAACAGCAGGGACAGAATTTAACTCTGTCCCTGCCACAAAATGGTTATAAATGGAACTTTTAAAAAAAGTAAACAAAACAAATTCAAATTTAAGCAAAAGTTTATTTACCGTTTTTTACCGTAACTATTTAGTATGGCTAAAATATTACAAACCCGGCATAATAGGAGATATTCTTGAGCCGCTTTTATATCTTGCCGCTTTAGGATTTGGAATAGGCAGATTTATCCATAATATAAACGGAATATCTTACGTTAAATATATAGTTCCGGGAATAATTGCCTCTTCTTCAATGTATGCGGCGGCATTCGAATCGACTTTCGGCGCATATACGAGAATGGTTACGAACGGGATTTATCAGGCAATTTTACTTACCCCCATAGGCATAGAAGACATAGTTTCCGGCGAGATTCTTTGGGGAACGGCAAAAGCTTTTATGAGCGGAACCGCCGTATTGATAATCGGAGCGGTTTTCGGGTGGATAATATCGCCTGCGGCTCTTATTATCCCTATTGTCATCGTTCTAAACGGGATATTGTTTTCTTCGTTATCGCTGTTAATAACATCATTTTCGCCGTCGTACGACTTTTTTTCCTATTATTTTACTATAGCAATATCTACTATGTTTTTATTCTCCGGCGTATTTTATCCTGTTTCTTCCCTACCTTATTTAATCAGATATTTCGTTTATATTATGCCTCTATATTACACCGTAAGTATAATGAGAATGCTTGACGAAGGCAAAATTAATCCGGTTTTGTTATTTTCCTATTTGTCGATAATTATATTATTTGCGCTTATATTTTTTTATGCATCGGTTTATTTTATAAAAAAAAGAGTTATAAAATAAATTTTAAAGTTTCGGCAGGGTTATGCCGACCTGAGACTGGTATTTGCCTTTTTTGTCTTTATAGGAAACCCTAGGCTCTTCGCCTTCAAAAAAAAGAACCTGGGCAATACCTTCATTGGCGTAAATTTTAGCGGGAAGCGGGGTGGTATTAGATATTTCCAAGGTAACGTATCCTTCCCATTCCGGTTCAAACGGCGTAACGTTAACTACTATACCGCATCTGGCATATGTAGATTTGCCGAGGCATATGGTGACCACGTTTCTTGGTATTTTAAAATATTCAACCGATCTGCCGAGCGCAAAAGAATTAGGCGGAACTATGCAGACGTCCGATACTAGGTCTATAAAAGACTTCGAATCGAAGTTTTTAGGATCGACTACCGTATTATTGATATTAGTAAATATTTTAAATTCGTTTGATATACGCAAATCATAACCGAAGGAAGAAACGCCGTAAGATATAACTCCGTTTCTTACTTGTGAACTTTCAAAAGGGCTTATCATCCCTTCTTTAGCTTTTTCTTCGATCCATTTGTCGTTTTTAATCATATATTAAAATATTTTTTATAAATTATTAATGTTAATTTATAAATTAAAGTTTAAAATAAAATCGGTTATTTCGTCCGGATCATCCATGATTTTAATTATATCAAAATCTTTTGAGGAAATATAAGATTTTTTTAAAGTATTGCTTTTAATCCAGTCTATTAATCCTTTCCAATAGTCAGAGCCGTATAAAATTACCGGAAAAGGTTTTGTTTTACCGGTCTGAATCAATTCTACGGTTTCAAAAAGTTCGTCTAAAGTTCCGAAACCTCCGGGCATCATAATATATGCGGAAGCATATCTTACAAGCATAACTTTTCTTACGAAAAAATATTTAAACTCTAAAGTTACGTCGGCAAATTTGTTAAGGGTCTGTTCATGCGGAAGTTTAATATTTAATCCTACCGAACTCACGTTTAAACCGTGCTGTTCCTTGGCTTCCCTGCATCCCCTGTTTGCGGCTTCCATTACTCCCGGACCTCCGCCTGAAATTATGGAAAAACCCCTTAAAGCTAATTTATGAGCCAATTCTTTAGTTTGTAAATATACTTCTTCATTTTCCTTTACTCTTGCGCTTCCGTATATAGTTACCGCCGGACATATCGCAGGCAGCATATCGAACCCGTCCACAAATTCGCCTATAATTTTAAAAAGCCGCCAAGGTTCCGTATGGTCAAACGAATTAAGTTCGTATCTTTTTATGTCTTCTTTTTTAATCGGCATGGTTTATTTTAAAAAATTTTACAGCAAAAAAGCAGAGGTAAGACATTAAAATATTATAATTTATAATTTAATAGCCTCCCCTCTGCTTTTAAATAAGATTAAATTTGATTACTTTGCCGCATTAAAATTTCCAGTCTTTTTTATCGGGATGAGCCTTCATTGCCTTAGCTTTCAACTCATCTTTAGACTCTTTATGGTTGTCGTCCGGAATACAACAATCTACCGGACATACAGACGCACACTGCTGGGTATCGAAATACCCGTAACATTCCGTGCAAAGGCTGGGATCTATAACATATATATCACCCTCGGAAATAGCATTATTTGGACATTCGGGAACGCAAACCCCGCATGCGATACATTCATCGGTAATTACAAAAGCCATAAAAACCTCCTTAATTTTTTTTAATTTATTTTTATTTTTACTGCTAAAAACGACTAAATAAAGTTTAATTAAGTTAATGAATTTGATTAACTTAAACGATCTCCGGCTCCTTTAAAGGCTTTCAATCCCAAATATGAAGAATTAGAACCGAGTTCTTCTTCTATTTGTAAAAGCCTGTTGTATTTTGCGACTCTTTCTGAACGCGCCGGTGCGCCGGTTTTAATTAATCCAGAATTAACGGCAACCGCAAGATCCGAAATAAACGTATCTTCAGTCTCTCCCGACCTGTGGGAAATAACGGCCGTCATATTGTTTTTCTGAGTTAATTCTATGGCATCCAACGTCTGAGACAGCGAACCTATCTGGTTTAATTTAACCAGAACGGAATTTATGGAATGAGAGTCTATAGCTTTTTTAATGCGGATAGGATTCGTCACGGTCAGGTCGTCGCCGACTATCTGAACTTTATTTCCAATTTCCTTTAATAACATTGAAAAGCCGTTAAAATCATCCTGTGCCATACCGTCTTCTATGGATATAATCGGAAATTTTTCCACGTAACCGGCATACATAGCTACCATTTCATCAGATTCCAATACGGTTTTTTTACCCGCCTCTTTAAGAACGTATTTTCCGTTATCGTAAAATTCGCTTGCCGCCGGATCAAGGGCAATAAATATATCTTTACCCGGTTGATATCTTGCTTTTTCTATAGCCTCCATTATGAGCGTTATTGCTTCCATATTATTCTGAAGATGAGGCGCAAAACCGCCTTCGTCGCCCACCGAAGTAGGCATTTTTTTCTCGTCTAAAACCTTCTTGAGTTTTTGGTAAACTTCTACACCCATTCGCAACGCCTCTTCGAAAGATTTGGCGCCGGCGGGTACTATCATAAATTCCTGAAAGTCAAGTAAATTATTCGCGTGTTTTCCGCCGTTCAAAATATTCATCATCGGAACCGGCATTACATGAGCGTTAACTCCGCCTAAATAACGATAAAGGGGTATCTCCAATTCATTCGCCGAAGCGGCGGCAGACGCAAGCGACACCGCTAAAATAGCATTTGCGCCAAGATTAGATTTATTTTGGGTGCCGTCGAGATTTATCATGATGTCGTCTATAAGCCTCTGCGAATAACTTTCGATTCCGTTAAGAGATTTTGCTATTATATCGTTAATTCCCTCTACCGCGGAATGAACTGATTTTCCGTCGAAAAGCGAGTTATCGTTGTCTCTTTTTTCGTAAGCTTCATATTCGCCGGTGGAAGCGCCGGACGGCACGCAGGCTGAACCGCTTACTCCGCTCTCCAAAGAAACTTTTACGCTTATAGTCGGATTTCCTCTGGAATCCAAAATTTGTCTTCCTTTAATATCTACTATTTCGCTCATATTGCAACGTCCCCTAAAAGTTAATTAAATTCAATTATTAGATTAATTTTTAAAAAATCTTAAACATTATACCACTTTTTTTATGTTTTAAAAATATTTTCTTTTATTTTTTTATAGCCTATAAAGCGTTTATTTCTTTAATCGTTTGATTTATAAGGTAATCCGTCAACTTTTCGTCTTTACTCTCTGCGTAAATTCTTAGAACAGGTTCCGTTCCGGAAGGGCGTATCAGCAGCCATGATCCGTCGTTATATTCAAATTTAAATCCGTCCTTAAAATTAAGATTAGTAATTTTATTCTTAAAAGGCAGGCTGAAATCTTCCGCTTTAAGTTTTTCAATAAGAATTAGTTTTTTCGTATCGTTTATTTTGATATCGACGCGTTTATATATATACGGATAATTTTCTCCAAAAATATCGTTTAATAGTTCGTTTAAGTTCTTTTGCTTAACAACCATAATTTTTAAAAGCATCAATGCATTAAATATACCGTCTCTTTCCGGCAAATGCGAAGCGATTCCTATGCCGCCCGACTCTTCTCCGCCTATAAATACGTCGCTGCCGTCTTTTATCATAAGCTCGGCTATATTTTTAAAACCTATAGGCGTTTCATACAGCTTAATTCCGTTTTTACCGCAAATATCGCCGATAGATTTAGATAC
>JAJZLA010000045.1 GCA_021803845.1 bacterium
ATCCGGTAAGAAAAATCTTTTATAATATCTCCATTACAAGTATTTCCGTTTTTCTGGCATTCTGCATAGGAACGATAGAATGGCTTCAGGTTATAGGAATGGAATTTAACCTGACCGGAGAGCCGTGGGATTTTTTCAACAACGTTTCATTCGGAATGTTGGGCGGCGCTATTGCTATAATACTTACGTCCGCATGGCTCCTGTCATTAATCGTCTATAAATTGAGCAGGGTGGAGGAAAGATATAGCGGCGGCGAATGAAAATAATGATAAATCAGACGATTAATTTTAAAAAAAATACCTATAGGCTGTTTTTAACTCTGATTATATTTACATTCATACAGTTTGTTTCTTCGCCGCCGCCCGCGCATGCATCGGGCTACGGTCAAAATTATACCGCCGGTTCTAAAGACTCTTTTTTATCAAAAATAAAACTGTTCGGCACTTTTGCCTCGTCTTATACGTATAATTTTGCAAATCCAGCTGCAGACGCGCAGTTTTCGAACGGCAATTATAACGGAAACTATATAGATAATTATAAAGCAAACGGTTTTACGGTCAATGAATTTGACATAACGGCCTCAAAAGATGCATTTTCCAACGGAAGAAATAATTTCGGCGTAGGTTTTAAAGTATCTTTAGATACGGGGGAAAACATTCAGGCAGTAGGGCCTTATACCGGAAACTATAGTTATTATACCCAGCCTGTTTATAACCGTCCGCTATACGGATTCAGGCAGTTTTATGTTTCTTTAGGAATTCCGGTCGGGAACGGATTAAAAATTTATATCGGCGAAAAAAATTACTTAATAGGTTTTGAATCTTATAATCTATCGAGGGTATGGACTAATACCTATTCCCCTATAACGGCGATAGAACCGGGCGAACTTACTGGAGTTTTTTTCAAGTATCCTTTTACTAAACGGCTCAATATGGTTTTCGGCATTGCGATGACCGATAATGCCTTATCGCCGATAAACAGGTATCCGACATTTGAATATATAGCTTCATACAAGCTCCTAAGGTTTCTGAAATTTCACGAAGGCATCGTTTACGGAGCAGAAAATTTTATTATCTATAATAATAATCTTTATCAGGACAATTTAAACAGATTTTTTTATAATTTCATAGACGCAAAATATAAATTTTTAAAATACTGGAAGGCAGTTTTAGATTATGAAGTAGGCTTAAACGGCGGAATAAATAAGTCCATAGTTTACGGCAACGGAATAAATCCGGCACGATTTAATTCTTCTGAAAATATTTATCCCTCTTTTTTGATTTCCACATCGGATTCGACTTTTAACAAATCACGTTTTTCGGGAATTGCGTTCTATCTACATCATTATTATCTCTTAAATGCAGGCAGATTTTCTCAAACTATGAGAGAAACTATGGTTTCCGACCCTAACGGCATGTGGGAAGAGGAGAGCGTTCCGGGAATTGCATATCATTATTTCGATTCGACTTTCACTATAGGATACAGGCCGCCTTCAAGAATATTAAAGAATGTACAGTTCAGGCTTGAATTTGAAAACCAAATTGCCAACCACAAAATTTACGGCAACGGCAGGAGCGTTCAAGATACTATAAACGCAATGGCGGTTTATACTTTTTAAAACACATATAACGGGAGCTATAAAAAATAGATAGCCCCCGTTAAAGTATTTTAATAATGCTTTACTAATTACGCCGGAAGAATGGTTTTTTCCGCCGCTCCGTTAATTAGTACGGCTATGGCGGTATAAGTTGCGCATAAACCTGAAACTATGCCGACTATTCCTACCACAGGCAGAAGACCGGCTAATGACCCCGTAAAGAGCCCTATAGCCTGTATTAAAAGAAAAGCTCCTGTCGTAAAAAGGGCAATTTGAAGCATTGCCCATTTTTTTAATACATTAGCTCCGAAAAACGTTGCAAATGCAAAGATAGCCCACAGCAAGTGAAACCAGCCGCCGAACATAGGCGCAGGCCCGGCTGCGGATTTCGTAAGAACCGTCGCAATAAAGAAAGTTGAAACGGTCAAAAATAACAATCCGTATCCCGTAAATGCGGCTCCTCCAAAAGCGCTGCCGCGCATAAAATCGTAAACGCCGGCTAAAACTAACCCGACGCCTCCGGTAAAGATAATCGTGCCTAAAATCAGCCCGTTAAACGGACCTGCAAATCCGCCGATTACCGTAGCCAAAAGCGTAAGAGCTATGCCATAAGCAAATAAACCCAACGCTGTTGGGTCGCCAACTTTTTTTTCTTCTGCCATAACGACTTCCTCCTTACTTAAAGGTTTAGTTATTAAAATACCTAATCCTTGAACGAATGCAAGGCCATTTAAGGTATTAAAATCCCTTTTACCTAGTATTTAGATAAATAGGCCGTTACTTCTTTGCAATGCTTTATTGAATACATTATAACGTAAAGCAATATTTTATCAAAAAATTTTTATTTATTATTTAATTTAAATATAACATAAAGCAATATAATGTCAAGAAAATTTTATTACTACCAGTGTTAATAACTTTTATGCCATTTTTAACTGATATTTTAATCTGTTCGGCAAGTTTTGGTTATCTTTTCTCTTCGCAAACGAAGTCGTAAAAGTAATACTTTGCCGTTATCTACGATAGACATGACAATACTCACATTTTTACAAGCATTTTTAATATATGGGGGCATCATATCGCATATATGAAATATATCGGCATAAAAAAGACAAAAAATGGGCAAAAAGAAAATTTTTTAAAGTATATACTCAATACCTTATGCCTTGCTCGGCTTCTTAATTCCGAACTTTTTTGCCAAAAAGCTGATAAACTGTTTCGTATTTCCGATAGTCTTAGCCGCTTTCGTCATATTATAATCGTTCTCCTTAAGAATTTCTTCTACGCGCTCTTTAGTCCATTCAGTCTTTTTGCCCGGCTTTGAAGCTTTGTAGCCGATAAAAAATCATCTTTAAACTAAAAAAGTTGCGTTATAGTATTGGAGTGATTGGGAGAGAGAAAAATTAAGGAAAATTAAAAGTAATGGGAAGAAAAAAGGCTTTCTTTCGTGTCTAACACCCTTATTTTATGCATTTCTTCCGCACTAAGTTTAAAATCAAAGATATTGAAGTTTGCATCAATTCTGTTATTGAGACTGTTCAATCTGGTAAACACCATAGTCTAGAATAGGCATTTCAATCCCATTGTTTAATTTAATTTTATCCATATTAATCCTCTATTAATATTTATATTTTTATACTATTCCGTTTTCACATCGCCTCTTCAAGTATTTTTTGGCTTATGTCGGGAGTAAGGTCGTGCGTTTCGGAAAGAGCGGTCATGCCGTGTTCCTTGAGCCTTTCAATAACTAACGGTATCTGTTCCTTTTTAATTCCGTATTTAGATAAGCGGGTTTTTATGCCGAGGCTTTCGAAAAATTCTCTGGTTTTATCAATCGCTTTATCTATTTTATCTTCATCTTTAACTTCTTTTATATTCCATACGCGTTCGGCATACTGCAATAATTTCTCTTTTTTCTTATCTTTTCTTATTTTTAACATAGAAGGCAAAACTACCGCTAAAGTCTGTGCGTGGTCTATGCCGAAAGAAGCTGTAATTTCATGCCCTATTATATGAGTAGCGAGGTCTTTTGGAACGCCGGCGCCTACAATGCCGCATAGAGCCAATGACGAACTCCATACATGATTAGCCCTTGCATCGTAATTTTCAGGTTCCGTTACGGAAGTTTTACCTATTTCAATTAAGGTTAGCAAAATGCCCTCTGCTATCCTATCCTGCAATAAACCTTTTACCGGATACGTCAGATATTGTTCGGTAACGTGGACAAAAGTATCGACGATACCGTTAGCCGCCTGAATAGCCGGAAGGGTATAAGTTAATGCAGGGTCAAGCAGTGAAAATTGCGGAAATGCCATTTCGCTTAATACCGGAAACTTTCCGTCGCCATGGCTTATTACGGCTCCGCTGTTCATTTCCGAACCTGAAGCAGGAAGAGTAAGAACCGTTCCAAACGGAATATATTTTTCTGCCGCATCTTTTGGAATAAGCGAAAATCCGTATTTTAAGATATTTTCTGTATTTCCTTTGTAGTATGAAGCTATGGATATAAATTTAGTTCCATCGATAACGGAACCGCCGCCTACCGCCATTAAAAAGTCTATATTTTCTTTTCTTACTATATCAACCGCTTTCATAAGCGTTTCAAAGTGAGGGTTAGCTTCTATGCCTCCAAATTCTAAAACGATTCTTTTACCTAAGGCATTTTTTATTTTATCTATCAGTCCGTTTTTCTTAGCGCTTCCACCCCCATATGTAATTAAAACTTTAGCGTTAGACGGAATATGATTTGAAATTTCATCTATTCTATCTTTGCCGAATAAAATTCGGGTAGGATTATAAAAATCAAAATTTAACATAATAATAAAACCTCCTTTATATTATTAACCTGATTAATTTATAAATTTAAATCTTTTTAATTTATTTTGTTTTTTTGTTTATTAAAGTCCGCTTCTTTTTTCTAACTCTTCCGGATATCTATTGCCTTCAATCTTTATTTTTAACGATGCGTCGTCCAAAGTCTTTAATTCTTCAGGAGATAACTTTAAATTGAGACTGCCTATATTTTCTTCTAAGCGGTAAAGTTTAGTAGTACCGGGTATAGGAGCTATCCATGGTTTTTTCGATAAAAGCCAGGCAAGAGCGATCTGTGCGGAAGTAGCTTTTTTTTGCAGGGCTATTTTATCTATAAGCTCTACTATCGCATGATTAGCTTTTCTTGCTTCGGCGGTAAAACGGGGCAGTATATTGCGAAAATCGGATTTATCAAAAGACGTCTTCTCATCTATTTTTCCGGTAAGATAGCCTCTGCCTAAAGGGCTGAATGGGACAAAACCTATAGACAACTCTTCCAAGGTAGGGATTAATTCTTCTTCAGGTTTCCTCCACCATAAAGAATATTCGCTCTGTACGGCGGCGACGGGATTTACGGCATGAGCCCGCCTTATAGTTTTGACTCCTGGTTCGGAAAGCCCAAAATATTTAACCTTACCTTCTTTAATGAGATTTTTTATAGTTCCTGCAACGTCTTCTATGGGAACATTAGTATCTACGCGGTGTTGGTAATACAGGTCTATATAATCGGTCTTAAGCCGCTTAAGCGAGCCTTCTATACTGCGCCTTATAGTTTCGGGTCTGCTGTCTTGAGCTTGTTTTCCTTTAGCGTCTATAAATATACCGAACTTAGTCGCTATAATAACCTTATCTCTTAATGAAGATAGTGCTTCTCCTACAAGCTCTTCGTTTGTAAAAGGACCGTAAACTTCTGCGGTATCGAAAAAAGTAATACCCGTATCTACGGCTTTATGTATAAGATTTATCATCTCCTTTTTATCTGCAGGTTTTCCGTATCCGTGAGACATTCCCATACAACCGAGCCCGATTGCCGAAACTTCAAGTCCGCCGTTTCCTAATTTGCGTTTTTCCATTTGTCTTTACCTCCTTAAAATTTGTTTACGATATAAAAAATATTTTATTTTTATTTATCTTAATTTAATTGATATATAAGTTAACAGGCATTGGCGTAGTCGGTTTGGAAACAAAAATTTACAAACAAACACAAGTTGACGAGATTTTTAAATTTTTTTTAAATAGCTTATCTTTATTTCTAAAATTATATCACTTAAAATAGCAGTTCGTTATCCTAATCGTCTTGATTTATTGCCTAATAGTCCGAAGAATGGCAAATATTTATTGAAGGGATCAGTTTGATTTGTTATTATTTATAAATAAATACAGCATTGATAACGTAATTTTATAACATTTATATTTTTATAATAAAATATTATGGAAACAGAGATTGAGTCTTTAAAAAAAAGAATTTTAAGATTAACCAATAATAATAAAAGCAATATACCTGCGATACCAGGATTATCATTTTATAAAACTGAAAGTCCTACTAAACCTGAAAACATATTATATGAACCGCGTATTTGCTTAATTGCGCAAGGGTCTAAAAAGGTAGTTTTAGCGGATGAAACATATATATACGATGAAAGCCGTTTTTTATTAACCTTAATAGATATACCGGCTCTCGTTCAAATTACTGAAGCAAGCAAAGAAAAGCCTTACCTTGGTTTAGTTTTAAAGATTGATATAAATGAAATTGCTGGGTTAGTAGCAGAGGGCAATATTCCGTATTTTAATCGGCAGCAGCCAGAAAGGGGTATGGCCACAGGAAAAATTACTTTGCCGCTTATAAATGCATTTAATCGCTTAACAGATTTGATTTATGAACCGGAAAATATACCGATTTTAGCTGCAACAATAAAACGTGAAATTTTTTACCGCCTGCTTGTTAGCGAACAAGGTATGCGCTTGCGCAATATAGTTTCCGACAGAAGTCAGGGGAATAAAATTGCACAGATAATAACATGGCTTAAAAACAATTTTACCACAACTTTGCATATTAACGGCCTTGCAAAACAAGCCAATATGAGTAAGTCTGCGTTTCATAATCATTTTCGCGTAATGACCTCAATGAGTCCTTTGCAGTTTCAAAAATGGTTGCGTCTTAACGAAGCAAGAAGGCTGATGTTGACAGAACGAATAGATGCATCTACCGCTGCGTTCAGAGTAGGTTATGAAAGTCCGTCCCAATTCAGCCGAGAATATAGCCGTCTATTTGGGAAACCTCCTTTGCGGGATATTAAAAGTTTACATAATTTTGAAGAAAAAACGCGAAAAGGGCCCGACTATCATAATTAACCCGCACAGAAGCTTCTATTAACGTATAGGGTATCCATCTTTGATATATTTGCCTCTCTTTACAATAGACATACTATTTTATTTTACAAGCATTTTAAGATAAGAACTGGGGGAGGATATATCAACTATGTGAAAATATAAACATAAAAAAGAAATAAATAGGTAAAAATATATTATTTGATTAAATATTATAAATGCTTGAAACGGGAAAACCTTATAAAATATGCGGTTTTAAGTGGGGTGGATGACAGGTTTTGAACCTGCGACCACCGGAGTCACAATCCGGGGCTCTACCAGCTGAGCTACATCCACCGTGAAGAAATATCTTGGTTATTATTTTATCAGATTTTGGATTAAATTAAAATATATTTTTAAATTCCGGCTAAAATAAAGCATCTATGCCAAACGTTTTTCCGGAATCGGTAAATATAATAACTAATTCGCATATTATAAACGTCAGGTTTACGCCTAATTCCGACGGGCTTATCCAGTACATGGCAAACAGATAGTTTAAATTTAAAAATATCGCGACAAAAGCGGCTATTCTGGTAATAAAGCCCGCCGTTAAAAAAATGCCGGCAAACAATTCTCCCATAACTATTAAGATAGCAAACAAAAATGCGTTCGGAACGGCGACGCGGCTTAGAAATATGCCGTAAAACCACAAAGGGTCATGGTTCGCGTAATATGCAAGTTTATTATGAAGACCTGCGAAGAAAGCGGGATTCAGCTTAAAATGCGCCGCATAAAGAAAAAACAACCCTATATATATCCTTAGAAAAGCGTTCCAGATATTAGAATTTTTAGCCGCCATTTTTAATCTTAAACTTTTCGCTTGTTTTAGGTATTTTTATTTTTTTATTATCAATTAATGCCATTATATTATAAAATAATAAAAATAACATCACTATAATTTATTAAGCCTGTTATCTTCATAAATTATAAATTATTTTATGATATAATTTTTAAGTGGATAAAATATTTGTGGTTCACGAACATCACGCAAGCCATCTTCACTGGGATTTAAGAATAGAAGAAAACGGCATCCTGAGTTCTTTTGCCCTGCCCAAGGAGCCTCCGTTGGAGCGCGGAAAAAAGAATCTTGCGATAAAAGTCGAAGACCATCCCCTTTCTTATGCGGGCTTTGAAGGAACTATACCGGAAGGGCATTACGGAGCCGGAGAAGTAAAAATTTGGGACAGCGGAAAATACAGCCTTATAAAAAAAGATAAATCAAAATATATACTGGATTTCAAGGGTAAAAAATTAACGGGAGAATACACTTTATTAAAATTTGCCAAAGCCGGGGAAAACGACTGGCTGTTTTTTAAAAATAATTAAAATAATAAGTAATAGCTGAAATAAACGGGGGATTAACGCTATGAATATTGATTTTGTCGTATCTAAAAGCGCCGAATTTAAAAAAATGCAGTCTTACGGTCAAAGTCCATGGTTAGATAATATATCGCGGTGTATGCTCGATTCCGGCGACCTTTCAAAGTTAGTTCAAAACGGAATTATAACCGGAATAACGTCGAATCCTTCGATATTTGAAAAAGCTATTAATTCCGGAAAATGCGGATATCCGGAAAAAATTAAAAAACTTTCCGAAAAAAAATTAACTCCTTTTGAAATATACGACGCTATTACAATAGAGGATATAAAATCCGCCGCTCAGATTCTTAAGCCCGTTTACGAAAAATCGGGCGGCAACGACGGTTTTGTAAGCATAGAGGTTTCACCGGATATAGCTACGGATGCCGAAACATCTACAAACGAAGCTCTCAGAATTTTTTACCTTATAAACGAAAAAAACGTGCTGATTAAAATTCCCGCCACTAAAGAAGGCTTGGAAGTCATTCCTATTCTTATCTCGAAAGGCATAAACGTTAATATCACGTTAATGTTTTCTTTGAATCATTACGTTGCGGTTGCCGATGCGTATATTAAAGGAATAAAATCGGCCCTTGCAAACGGATTCAATTTATCGGGG
>JAJZLA010000046.1 GCA_021803845.1 bacterium
AAGGGCTTTGAACATATAACCAATAATATGCCTGAAGGATTCGAAATAATTTTTTTTAGAAGCGGCGGCGAAATAAAACCGATAAAAGTTTCCGAAGGGGCAGACGAAAATCAATTCGACGACGAGGATTTAAAAAACCTTGCTCACAAACAGAATATTATTGAACTTGACGTTAGAGGGCTTGAACCGCCTCAGCCTCTTTTAAAAATATTTGCGGCTCTGGAAAACTTAAAGAACGACGAAACGATACATATAATACACGAAAGAAAACCTGTGCATCTGTATCCAAGATTAAAAGACGCTGGATATAAATTCTTGACGGAAGAAACTGCGGACGACCTTTATAAGATAAAAATTTGGAAATAAGAAATAAGAGGAAAAGATAAAAATAGAACAGGTACAAAGATAACTGGCAGTAACTCAATAACGGCGACAGAGATAAACTTAATAATATAAAGAATAAATCAAGGCGATAACGGCGTCAAAATTCAAATTTGATGCCGTTATCGCCTTTTAAATTACTGTTTTTCTTACCAGCCCATAGAAAATATATGCAGCATAAGCAGTATAGATGCCGCAAAAAGAACTGCAGCGGAAAGCTGTACCAAATAAAATATCCAAAGAATAGAGCCTGCCAGAAACATTGCAAATATTACGTATTCAAAATATTTAGTTTTCAAATCCGAAAACAGTTTACCGTACGCTCCTTTTTTTGCCTTTTCAAAAGCTTTAAGGCTTATAAGAAACGGAAATATTTTATGCAGGAAACCTATAATTACCATTCCGGCAAAGCTGAACAGTCCTAAAAAAGCGAATATATAATAAAGATAATAATCGCCGTTTATGCCGATTAATACGAATAATTTTTCCTGCGGAACGATATTTATAATCAGACCGGCAAATACCGCCGCAACTAAAAATATAATGCCGGCGTATAGATAAAACGTCGTAATATCGAACTTTTTTTTAAGCCTTTTTAACATAAGGCTAAAAAATATATAGCAGTACACAAGGATACCCGCACCTAAAAGCCATCCTCCGGCTTCATTTAAATAAATATGAACGGCGGACACGTTTCCAAAAAACGAAGATGCGAGCATTGCGATAATTCCTGCGTTAATAACGGTTAAATCCGTTTTCCAGTATAAATTATCCGGCGCTTTAGTCATATAAAACATCGGCAGCAGCCTGTATGAAACGGCTATAAAAAGCATTATGACAAAACCTATGAACATAAGATAAATATGGTCTTGCAATATATCGTAAATGTTCAGCCCTATTTTAAAATAAAAAGTTAAAGCCAAATACAGTCCTACGGACAATCCTATAAGCAGATAAGAATACGAAAATGCTATTCCCAAAGAAGAATAATCCCATTTCTTTACCTTCTTTATACTTATCAAAATGTTTATATTATATGTTAAAACCGATATAAAAAGGAGGATGCCGCCCGCGGCTATCATAGCGCTCCAGAGATAATGCATTCCAATAACGAAAAGCAATAAAGAAATTACGTATCCGTAATAAACCGGAATAAAAAGCTTTTCGTAAGCAATTTTCACGCCGAGCGCCACAGGCAAAAGCATATAAGAAGCACCCATAATTACCATGAGCAAAAAACCAAGCGTAAATATGTGCGTAAGGGCTATTATTTTATTATTCATAAAAAAATATCCGTTAAAACTCTTATAATCAAAAAACATTACTATGAAAAAAACCGGCAAAAAAATCAGCGCGGTTTTTATATGCTTTAATGCTATCTCTATAGAACTATCCGTTGTATTCATATATTTTATTTACCGTCCTTTTTTTATGCTTTTGTTATATTTTGTTTTATATCGGCAATTTTTTGCATACCGCGTTATTAAAAAAATTAATGCGTTTTAAGTCTTTTTAGGGCATCGGTCTTAATCATCGAAGGATTCCATTCCGGCTCCCAAACGAAATTTACTTTTACGCCGTTAACGCCTGGAATGCTTTTAACTGCCTCCTCTACCTCATATTTTATAACGTCGCTTATAGGACAGCCCTTTGCCGTTAAAGTCATATCTAAACAGACGCCGCCTGTTTGATTTAAATTGATTTTATATACCAGCCCAAGATCGACTATATTTACTTCAAGCTCAGGGTCTATAATGCCTTTTAATTTTTCCAATACGTCCTTTTCATTAAATTCCGCCATGATAAACTCCTATATTAAAATTTTAAATCTATTCGATTTTATTTTTTACTTCCTTTTAATATAAAGTTTATCAAATTCAAAAAAAGTTTAAATTGATTTAAGTCACAATTCTATAATAATAATTCAGAATTCATAAATTTTATCGATATTATTTTAAGAATATGAATTTAAAATAAAGTTAAACTTAGTTTATCTTCTTTTAAACTATTTTATATAATTAATTTGTGTTTATAAAATTTATGCTATTTTTTTGATTTTTGCAGAAGATATAACACCTCTTCGTCCGTCGTCTGGCTGAAATCTTCGTAAAATTCCCCAACCGCGTAAAACTCTTCCGGAGCGCTTAAAACTACTACTTTATCGACGACTTTCTTTAATTCTCTCATCGTATCGCCAGCTATAACCGGCACAGCTACGATTATTTTCGCAGGTTTTTCATCCTTAACTGCTTCTATTACCGCCATGACAGACGCTCCGGTAGCAATGCCGTCATCCACTATTATAGCCGTTTTGCCGCTTACATCAATCTTTTCGGCTCCCCGCCTGTATATTTTTTCCCTTTCCCTTATTTCTTTAAATTTAATCTGCTCCATGCGCTCTAAGTATCCCGCGGGGATATTAATGCGCGATATAAGAGATTCGTTAAGATAAACTTTCGGCGATTTTCCGTCTACTACCGCCCCTATGGCCAACTCTTCCTGATTAGGCGCACCTATTTTTCTTACCAATGCCACGTCTAACGGTGATTTTAATATTGCCGCTATTTCATAAGCAACTGGAATTCCGCCTCTTAACAAACCAATAACCACGGTATTTCTGCCGCCGAATTTCTCCGCCGACAACTTTTCTCCAAGCAGTTTCCCCGCTTCTATCCTGTTTTTAAATATCATATAATTTCTCCGGATAATCTTTTTACCCGCCTCATCATTATAATACTCTTTATATTTTCATAATATCTATTTATAAGTATATCATTAATAAAAATATTGTTAAAAAAATTGACTAAAAAAATAAAAATAGTATATAATTGATAGGCATTAATATTTTGCCGCATTTTCAATAAATATTTTCGGGCTGTTAGCTCAATCGGTAGAGCAACTGACTCTTAATCAGTAGGTCCCCGGTTCGATCCCGGGACAGCCCACCAGTAATTACAAGCTTTTCATAATTTAACGATTTTTTCATTATTATCTACTGCAACGATTTTGCAACGCTCGTCTAAAATATTAACGGCGTCTTTTAAGTGGACGTTCGATAAATGAGCGTATCTTAAAGTCATATTAATCGTCTTATGTCCTAAGAGCTTCTGTATCGTCGCTAAATCGACGCCTTTCATTACTAATGAGCTTGCGAACGTATGCCTTAAGTCGTGAAAATGAAAGTCTATGATATGCGCTTTTTTTAAAGCTCCGGAAAAGCTCTTTTTAATGTCATAGAACGGTTTTAACGTTTCTGGGTTGTAAAATACGTAATCGCATTTAATATGCCTTGTAATGCCCGATAAAGCGTCATAAAGCGTTTGATTTATCGGTATCTCTCTACGCTCGCCATTCTTTGTTTTATCCAGTAAAATTATCCGGTTCTTTAAATCTATCCTATCCCAAGTTAAACGCAATATTTCCGACTTTCTCATTCCGGTATTTAATGCCGTTATCACGATAGGCCTTATTTCTTTACTGCAAGCCGATATAAGCCTTTGAGCTTCTTCTTCGGATAAATACCTTAATCTTTTAATCTCGCCTTTTAAAAGCTTTACTGTTCTTATTCTTTTTAATACGCTTTCGTCTATGAGCTCCCATTCCGTCGCTTTCTTAAACATTCTTTTCAAGATAGCCGTTAGTCTGTTTGCATAAGCAGTTGAAAGTTCCCGCTTTATGATATCGTTTTGCATATTCTCGATGTCAAGAACCGTAAAATCGGTTAATCTTTTTTTTGAAAAGTATTTATTAAGCGTATTGATAAAAGACTTAAGCCTATCGTGGCTTTTAAGCCTGCCTGACGTAAATTCAAGATATTTATCCGCCAGCTCCGAAAAGGTTATTATATCGCTTTCAAATCTTCTAACCGGTTCTATGCCGGCAATAATTTCGGAACGTCGGTTTAAATATATTTCTTCGGCAAGTTTCCGATTTTTTGTTTTAGTCGATTCATAGACTCTTACGCCGTTTGCCTGAAACTTCATAAAATAATAAGGACTGTTTTTTCTTTTGAAAAGTCCCATAAATTCACCTCCTAAATTGGGACTTTCCGCCTGTTCCCCTATTATACACTTTTACCTCACAACTTTGAAGCCAAGCCATGACCTCGTCCACATCGAACTTCACGAGCCGGCCAAGTTTATAATGCGGAATTTTTCGCGTCGATGTCCAGTCATAAATCGTCTTGACGTTGATGTCTAAAATTTCGCTGATTTTTTCGATAGATACTAAGTTCTTCATTTTTTTCCCTTAATAATTTATTTAAAATAAATAATGTTTTTGGAACGTTATATTCCAAAATTGCCTATACGTTTACATCCTACAATACTCATTCCGAGCCTTAAAACGCAAATATGAAAGGTTTTTTTTAAACCGTCGGACGTTTTTTATCATTAGCTTCTTCGCAATCGACATTTTTATTCTTTTTATTTTTCAAAAATAAATAAGCAGTTAAAGCCGTAAAAGAAATCGCAAGCGCAAGTAAATAAAAATGAAAATGCCGAGAACACAAAAGAATAATAACCGAAAAAAATGAAATGCATAATGACCAGGCAAATATTATAAAATTTTGAATTTTATTCATAACCGACGATATTTTATTTACTAAAAGTTTTATTTTCATTGCTTTAATATCACCTCTCGCTTGATTAATTTATTTCGTATCGTTTCTTTTAGTAGAAGCTCCAGGCGCTATTCCCCCTGCGGACGTTCCGCCTTGCTCTTTTATTGAATTAGTAGCTTCCTGCACCCCTTTATTCAAACCGTCTTTGGCCATATCGGCAGGAATGGAAGCTCCTCCAGTCGCCATCGCCTTTAATGCTTCTTGTATTTTCTTTTGACTTTCCTTAGAATCTTTGCTATCTTTTGCTCCTTTAATTTTTCCCATAGCGCCGTGGGTATGTTCTCCGCCGCTGTTCATGCCGAATATCTTATGAATTAAGAAAGGTCCTGCAAGAAGCAAAATAATCATAACGACGATAAGAGACAAAGCTATGAGCAAACTTATACCGGTAACCGTGCTTAACAAACCTGCGTTGGCCAGTGAATTTTCGACTACGGTATTAAATATTACGTCCATAAGTCCAATGCCTATACCCCACGTCGAAACTTCTACGAACCACTTAAACCAAGACTGCAAAGGTTTAACTCCTTCGCTGTATTCACCCATCCATAAACCAAGGGCTATAGGAAAAATTGAAAATAAGACTCCAAGAATTAACAACTGAAAAATATATATGACAAAATAAAATACTGCGTAAATAAGATATACGATAAACAAAATAATCATGAATATGAATTCTAAAATTGCCGTAGCAGCATATGCGGCCAGTTTATCCCAAGTGAACGGATCATACCATTCAAATCCGCTTCCTTTACTTCCATGAATAGTATTCAGAGCATTTTTTACTACTGTTTCTATTCCTGTTACGCCAGATGAGGCAGCAAGCGAAGTCCAAATATAATTCTGCATATTGTCTACCATAGTTAAATACTGATTAAAGAAAATGCCTTTGGACCAGACGTATAAAAACACTAATGCAAATATAAACCTGGCAAACAGTTGCCAGTAAGAACTATTTTTGCTTTCGGCGCCTACGGCCAGTCTGTATAAATTCATATACATATTATAAATAAACCCGAAAATTATCAGTGAAGCACCTAACCCGAACAGCCATCCTTCAAGGCTGGAATTGTCTAAAATGTCTTCAGGGATTTTTTGAATTTCAAGTCCGTTGATGGCGTGCGGAATATAAAACATCTTCGGCAGACTCATTTTTGCCTGCGCCGGAATACTCGGCGGACAGCCTTTAGTATTAGTGCAGGCATTAGGTCCACAACCCTTAGTGACATTGGCGCAAGCGGTAGTAGTCGTTTTTCCTGTTTTTGAGCTCCCGTTCTTAGTTGCCGGAGGAGACGTTTTCGGCTTCGGCGGCGGAACGTAATTATACCCATTAGGGTTTGAACTTTGCGGCGAACCCATAGCATAAGCGGAAACATTACTAAAAAACAAAGAAAATATGATTATAATAGAAAATAATTTTTTCATGTTAGTAATACCAGCCGTTACTTATCATTTCTTTTATAGGATCGTGCGATTTCCCGACTATCGGAACTTTCTTATTATTAATTGCTTTAGCTGCTTTAGCTTGATTTGCCAAAGCTATTTGGTCAGTAAGCGCTCCAGTGGCTTTTAACTGCTCGGCATTTTCTTCGGCAAGCATTTTTAAAAGTTCTACCTGCTGTAAATCATAAGAACCGCTGACGTTAGAAACAGAACTCGAAAATCCGGAACCTTCCGCAATTTCGGCGTTACCGTTAGCTATGCCGTTTGTTCCGGCGATGAGCATATTTTTATTAAGTTCGGAATTTACCGCTTCAGTGTAGCTTTCGTAACATTTATCTGGAGATTTAACAATGCCGGAAGCAACTTCGTCATAGCATAAGTTACTTGTAGGAGATATAGAAACGTTTCCGCCGAGTCCGTTTTCCGATATGCTCGAAAAATTATTTACGCCGTTAATAAGAGAAGTTTGATTAGGCGAACTTCCGGATAAAACGCCGGAAACTCCTGCACCCGAAATTCCCGCTTGTCCGCCTAAATCCGAATATGTTCCCTGCAGTTCCTCTATATTTGCGTTAATAGAGTCGTCGGTGCATTGTTCAGCTGCAACTGAACCCATAATGCCTTGTCCTCCGCTGCAGTTATTAAGCGTTATACCTTGCGACAGCAAAGAATTCCTTGCATTAGTTATATCGCTTTCGGCGTTATAGACATCCTCTACTGCGTTAGTAGCTGCGTTGACGGCAGATTGAACTTTTGAAAGCGCTACTTGAAGTTTTGCTATGCTTGTCATAGCTTTGCCTATACCGGTAAGTGCTTTAGCTTTTGACATCATGCTTTGAAAACCTTGATTTATGGAAGTAGCCAGACCGAACGGTCCTGGTGCATTAGCAAGTGGCGTAATAGCTTCTAAAGCTTGACCTGCTGATTCCATTGCGCTGCCGGCGTCCCCTATTGCACTTGCGGCGTTAACCACGCCGGAAATTGACGGTACGACAAATGCGTAAGCACTTCTTGTATTAGCAAGTGATAAAGTATAAAATGCAGTAAAAAAAATAATCATCATAATAATAAAAGTTTTTTTAAGGATTTTCATTTTTTTTGCCTCCTTATAAAAATTTGATTAATAATATATAAAAAACTATAGCTCCGACAATAACGAACCATGTTTTTAAACTTAATTCTCTTTGAAGCTGTTTGCTATCGTCCATCATCGATTTAATAAATTTTTTATTATCCTGAAAAAGATTTTGGATAAATAATTTGTCTCCATCCGTTAAACCTTCTTCAATTCCGGAAATATTTTTTAGATTATCATTTATAAATTTACTGAGAGAGTTTTTGAATTCTATATTTTGATTTTTTAAATCTTTTATCTCTTGAGCCAATGTCTCAAATCCTTCTTTACCTTCGTCTAATTTTTTTTCCCATTCTTTTAAAAAGGAAAGGTCTGTTTTATCATTTTCTTTAGTTTTATAAACGTATTGTTTTAATAAATTATTTACGAGTTTTGATTTATTTTCTTCACGTCCTATTTTATCTATTAGGTCGCCGTCGATTCTAAAAGTTATATGTTTTTTTTCCATAAAAAATTCCTTTTAAAAAATGTGCCACGTGTGCCACAAAAACGTGCTATTTTGTTAATACATCGCAAATTCACTAAATTAGCATATCGACGACCTACTGTGCCACATTGTGCCACAAATAAGCCCTGTATTTATGCGGCTTTCACATACTCGGTGTACGGGGGTGTGAAAGCATAGGTGCTGTAAATTTAATAAGTAAAATTATCAACAAAATACCTTAAAATAATTTAATAAAATATGCGAAGCACTCTATATAAAAGTTTTTGTTTTTAATCTAACAAAATGTATTTATTCTATATAAAAGTTTCATTATAATTAAAATCGTTTTTCACTATATCGTTTTTTATTTTTTTAAAATAAATCCCGCGAAGCGGCACTTTCTAATTAACCGTTATTGCTAAAATCTAAAATGCTTCTGGTGCTGAACATGTTTTATCCCCGCAGGTTCGATTTTTTGTTTTACCGGTTCAATCTTTTTTTCTAAATCCGGATTATTTTTTTCGCCTTTTCCTTTGCCGTAATTTATTTTTTCGGCAGTCATACTGTCTATTTGTTTATCCTCTTTTTTAGCCGTTTTAAATAAAGTTTCTTTATCGGTCGTAAAAATTTCTACGTTTAATCTTGCCCTTGAAACTTCCACGTACATTTCGTTTTTAGTCGTTCTATCTGCATACATAATGGCTTCATTTTTTTGCCTCCCTGCGATT
>JAJZLA010000047.1:0-5149 GCA_021803845.1 bacterium
TTAAAAGGATAAAGATTTACTATTACGAAATCTATGGGGGTTATTCCGTTTTTTATCATATCGTCTCTGTGATTTTCGTTGTTTCTTATTGATAGTATGCCGCCGAAAACGGCAGGATGCAGAGTTTTGACTCTTCCATTCAAAATTTCCGGAAAGCCGGTTATTTCTTCAATTTTTTTTAATTTAGTAATTCCTGCCGATTTTAAAAATTTATAAGTATTTCCGGTTGCTATTACCGTATAGCCTGCAATTTCTAAATGCGTCGCAAGCTCCGTTATTTGTGTTTTATCGTAAACGGAAATAAGGGCATACTTAGTTTTTTGCATTATTTGAATACCTTTTTATTTTAATTTATTTTAATTTGATTTTAAAATATATATTATATATATTAGAATGTATAAAAAAATTTATTATATTCTACTAATTTTAATTATTTATTTCAATATAAATAATAATTTTACGGGGAGAGGGAGAGGTTATTAAATGAAAAAAATAAAACTTGCGGCTCTTGCATTTATACTTTTAGTCGCTATTAATTTTTTAAGCGGATGCGCGCTTTTAGTGGTAGGCGGGCTTGCGGGAACCACCGGATATTTAGCGGCAAAACAGGGGTACGGCGTCCAGTCTCCCGTTACAAAAAAGTAATAAAAGCAAATTTAACTAGGCGGATTTTTACTGAAATTAGTACCGCAATCCGATTATGTACGGCACCGCCGCAGTATTAACCGCAATATGAATATTAATTAATGGAGAAATTTTATGGCAATTACCGTTATAGGTTCTATAGCAATAGACGACATCGAAACTCCTTTCGAAAAAACAGGTGATATTCTCGGAGGTTCGGCGACATATTTTTCTATGGCGGCGTCGTTTTTAACGGACGTAAAAATTATAGGAACGGTCGGCAAAGATTTCGACAAAAAACATTTAAACGTTTTTAAAGGCAGATCTATAAATATTAAAAATATCAAGACCGAGGACGGCAAAACTTTCAGGTGGAAGGGCAGATACGGTTACGATATGTCCGACCCCGAAACTATAATGACCGAACTTGGGGTATTTTCTTCATTCAAGCCCGTTGTTCCCCATGATTCTAAAAACGATATGCTGTTTCTTGCAAATATAGATCCCGAAATACAGTTTGATGCCCTTAAACAGATGGATTCTCCTAAACTTTCCGCTCTTGACACCATGAATTTTTGGATAGACGGTAAAAAAGAAAAACTTATAAATATTCTTAAATTAACCGATATATTTATAATTAACGAATCCGAGGCGAGGCTTTTAACGGGGAAATCTTCAATTTTCGACTGTGCCGAAATTATTTTTAAATACGGCGCAAAGATATTGATTTTAAAAAGGGGAGCATACGGCGCCACGATGTTTTTTGAAAATAAATTTTTTATGGTTCCGGCATATCCTTTGGAAAATGTTGTCGATCCTACCGGAGCCGGCGATTCTTTTGCCGGCGGTTTTCTCGGCTATATGGATAATACGGGAGATATGTCTTTTGAAAATCTTAAAAAAGCGCTTGTGTTTGGGAATATTATGGCTTCGTTTGCCGTCGAAGGTTTTTCCGTAAACAGATTTTTGACTATACGGATGGACGAAATTAAAGAAAGATTTAAAAAATTCAGGGAAATGACGTATTTTGAAGAGCTTAACGCATAAAAGTCCTTGCAGTTTATTTTTTATTTAAATTAACCCGTTAATAATATTTTATATTTATCTTATTTATTATGGAATACATTGGAAAAAAAAGCTTTTTAAAGTTTGTTATATTATTGTTAATTGCGATGGTAATTTTTCCTTTACTGTCCGGTTGCGGAATGTCGGCGGTTTCTAAAAAAAACGAACTTAAATCGAATCTTTATTACAGACTCGGCGTAGGTTTTTATCAGAACGGCAATTATATAAAAGCAATGCAGGAATTTATAAGGGCTAAAATGCTTTATCAATATTCCGCTAAAAATTATAACGCTATAGGTATAATATATATGAAAACCGACCGCGAGAACAGAGCCGTAAAAAACTTTAAGAAGGCCGTAAAAATAAATCCTCAATTTTCGGATGCATATTATAATCTTGGTTTAATATACATAAAAAAGAAAAATTTCCGTCAGGCAAAAATATTCCTAAAAAAAGCATTGAAAAATCCGTTTTACAACAAACCTTACGAAAGCTATACTCAGCTTGCAAAAATATATATTGCCGAGAATAAAATTAAAAAAGCGGAAAAAATATTGACGGTATCTATGCTAATCGACAAAAATTATTTTTTGGCTTATTATTATTTAGGAAAATGTATGCTTTTAGAAAACAATCTGCCTGCAGGGCTGTATTATTTTAAGAAAACATTAGATGCGAACATGTTTTTTATCCCTGCAAAATATTACGAAGGCTTGATATATTTTAAACAAAAAAGATATAATAAAGCAAAATATATATTTTCTTCGGTGTATGATGCAAGCAAGGCAGATAAATACAGAGCAGAATCTTTAAAATATATTAAAAAAATCCTTATCTTGTTAAATAAATAGGGTGCATATTTATGGAAAACGAAGATTCCTACTATGAAACCGTCGGAGAATATCTAAAGACAAGCAGGAAGTCTTGCGGGCTTGAAAAGGCGGACATTTCAAAAACGACCAAAATCAATGCGTCTTATATAGAAGCTATAGAAAACGATGATTTTTCCTTGTTTTCTTCGCCGCAGCTGCTGAAAGGATACGTTAAACTTCTTGCCAAAACGGTAAATGCCGATGAAAAAAAAGCGGTTTCTTTATTGGAATCTGAATTAAAAAGCAATTTTAACGGCAAAGTAGTCGAAGATATAATCGGAGAAAAATTTAAAGAAGAAATAAAAAGATCCCAAAGTTTCCGCAGAAAATTTTTATTCGTATTATTCGGCGGAATTTTAATTATTATTTTATCTTATGTTTCGTTAAAATTATACAGCTATATAAAAACATTAAGAACCGAAACGCGTAGCGCTTCTACGCCACTTAATTCTTCAACCGCCGCGAATTCTTTTAAAAAAAAACTTAGCAACAAGATAAACGGTTCTCAAAAGAAATACGGCGTGCTTCTCAAGGGAGAAATAGTAAAAAAGACGTGGGTAGCGGTTAAGATAGACAAAAGGCATATAAAAACATCTATGCTTTATCCGGGAGAGTCTAAGATTTGGAAAGCGAACAAGAGATTATGGATTAAAATAGGAAACGCCGGCGGTATTATATTGAATTATAACGGCAAAGATATTGGAAAACCGGGCAAAGAAAGGCAGGTCGTAATTTTGTTTTTCCCTCCGAAAAAGAAAAAATAGCGGAAAACCGAAAGACTATATCTTTTTCCTGTTTTTAACGGTATAACCTATTTTATCGAATATAAAAGAAAGTATCAGTAAAATTATTCCGATTGCCGATATAATAAGCGCAAGATAGTTATCCTCTATATTTATATTAAATCCCTGTAAACCCCAGTAGATTCCAAAGCTCAAGAGCAGAACGGACGCAAGCCCTTTCATCCAATGGGACGGTATTTTCTTAAAATATTTTCTTAAGTAAACCGACAGCAGTATAACTATCATTGAACCCAAGGCAAGAGCCGATATTACCGAAAGCCACTGTTTGTCGGTAACGGCAAAAGGAACTGCCACCACTGCTACTTCAAACGCTTCTATTATTACGGCATTTAGCGCAACGATAAAGGATTTAAAAGAGCATTTTTGATGTTTTATCATAGCGCTTTCAGCTTTTTTAAAAAGCGGTTTTTCTCCTATTTTTTTTGAAAACGGAGTTAAATAAAATACAAAACTTATCAGTTTATACGAAAAGTATAAACCGACGGCTAAAAGTATCCCGCCTATTATTAATTTGACGGTAGTTATAGGAACGGTTTTAATTATAGTTACTCCGCCTATAAAAAGAACGAACAGCGTTCCGACGAATCCTATCAGCGCGCCGGCTAATGCGCTGGAAAGCCCTACGTCTTCCCCGACTATGAAAACTATAGCCGATACTTCGCTCAGTTCTACTATGGCAACGGAAAATACGGCTATAAATATTAAAATGCTGAAATTCATAATATATAAATTATACCAGAGTTTTAAAAAAATTGGATATAAAAATCTTTATAAAAACATTTATAAAAATCTTTATTGACTTTTTTATCGTTAAGTAATAAGCTAAATAAATCTAAGAATTATACATTTGCATTTGTTTATCTAAGAGATGTATAATTTTAATAATATTATTTATTAAGGAGGTTACATTATGGCAGTATCGTCAAACAAAACACTTGATGCGAGCGGGTTATCATGCCCTCTTCCTATCGTTAAAACAAAAAAAGAAATCGACACCATGTCTTCAGGGCAGGTTCTTGAGGTAATCTCGACGGATCCGGGTTCAAAAAACGACATGTCGGCGTGGTGCAACAGGACTGGAAACAAGCTGTTGGAATCTTCGGAAGAAGGCGGAAAATTTAAATTTTACGTCCAGAAATCTTAAGTATGCGTTTTAAACCACAAAAAGCGGCCTTTTAAAAAAAGTCACACCTTAATTAAAAAGGCGTAATTGAGAGTCCGCATATAAATAAAGCTTAATTTGCAATTTATATCTAGAGGCGGAATTGTTTTGCAATTTCGCCTTTTTTTTTAAACACGGTACCGGAATTGAATTACGGTACCGTCACAATATTGATTTATCCTCTTATTTCTCTTATTTTAAAACTTGCTTGTTTTTTGCTAAACGTTATAGTTATAGAAGATAGATGTCGAATAAAAACAATAAAAATAAAGAACCTTCCAAGCTTAACGAAGCAGGAAGAATGTCTTTCGTCGAACATTTTTCCGAACTAAGAAAAAGGATTATATATGTATTTATAGCGATAGTAATCTGCACGGGGTTTTCATGGCATTTATCGTATAAGGCTATAAATATCATAGAAACTCCTTTGGAAAAGCCCACATATATAACATATTTTGCCGGATACGCAAAAAAAATTATAAAGAAAAAAATACCTTTCGTTTATTATTCGTTCGGATTAAATAAAACTCCTAAAAAATTTCAAAAACATATTCTGCACTATTCGAAACCGCTTGAGCCGTTTTTTATGCAGGTTAAGGTTTCTCTTATTCTGGGGCTTATGA
>JAJZLA010000047.1:5159-8579 GCA_021803845.1 bacterium
TTCTGTTTGAGTTCTGGCAGTTTATAAAGCCGGGGCTTTTAAAAAAAGAAAGAATGTATCTTTTACCTTTTTTATTTTTCGGTACGCTTTTTTTTATTTCCGGCGCAGTTTTTATGGTTTTTTATATATGGCCTGCAGTTATTAATTTTTCTTTAAGCTATCAAAGTCCGAATCTTTCGCCGTTAATAAACCTGACGCATTATATTGATTTTGCGCTTAGGCTTGGTTTAATATTCGGTTTAATATTCGAACTGCCGCTTGTTTCTGCGCTGTTTTCTCTTGCCGGTATATTGAAGCCTAAGTTTTTAAAAAAATACCGCAAATATGCGCTTCTTATGAGCCTTATAATAGCGGCTTTTCATGCCGATATAGTGACTATGTTTTTTATAGCCGTACCGCTTTACTCTATGTACGAAATCAGCATTCTTATATCTTCTTTTATATGGAGATTTAAAAAACGGGACGGTTTAACCGCCTAAAATGGAATGTTTACGTATTTCTATATAAAATCCAGTATTTTTATATAGCCGTTAAATAATTCAAATATTATGCCGTCCACCTTTATTACATTGTCCGTACAGTTTACGCAGTTGTTCAAAATATCCCCTATGGATTTTTGCCTGTTGAATACCATAGCCTTATGTTTCGCCGAATCTTTTTCCTTCTCAAGCGAATTTCTCGAAATATTAAGCGTGAAATAGCAGTTTAAATAACCCTTGTTTTTTGAATTTTTATTCTTGAATTCACGTTTGTTAATATCTAACAGGTTAATATCTCTCAATAAAAATTTAGGCTGTTCGTTTAACGGTCCGCAGGGGGATATTATTTTTATTATTTCCGACAGTTCTCTGCCGGAAAGCAGTTCTATGTCTATTTCTTCATCGTAGCAGTATGACGATGTCGTTTTTCCCGCTTTGCGATCGCCGTTTGCCGTTTTATTATATTCGGAAGCGTTATTTACTACCGCGTCTATAAAATTTTCGGTATCGTAGCCTTTTTTTAAAGTCAATCCGCAAGCCATTTTATGTCCGCCGAATTTTATAAAAAAAGATTCGTATTGTTTTAAAAAAGCGTATATATCTATATCTCCGCATGACCTGGCGGAACCTATATATACTTTTTCTTTGTAACCTGTGAGCAGTAAAACCGGTTTTTTGAAATAATCGGAAATCTTGGAGGAAACAATACCTATTACTCCGGGGTGCCACGATTCGCCTTTTAGTATAATTATAGGAAGCGATTTTTCCAATACTTTGGATTTCTCTTCTATTAAATTCATAGCTTCCGTAAAGCACGCGTCTTCAAGCTGCTGCCTTTTTCTGTTAAAAGATTCAAGTTCCTGGGCGAGGTTAAAAGCAGTTTTTTGGTCGTTTTGCGTTAAAAGTTCTACGGCTACGGAAGGGTCGCCGACTCTGCCTGCCGCATTAATTTTAGGCGCGATTTTCCATGCTATGTCAGACTCGTTTACGTTATCAAAATGCAGACCGCATATCCGTCTCAGTTCTTTTATGCCTGGACTGGGGTTTTCATTTAATATCTGCAGTCCGTAACGGGTAAGAATTCTGTTATCGCCGTACATAGGAACTATATCCGCTACTATGCCGAGGCAGACTATATCGAGATAATCTTTGAGGTTAGGGTATCTGTCTAATAATTCTTCTTTTACTAAAATTTTTCTTATAGCGATTCCAAGGTTAAAGGCTATGCCGACGCCGGGTAAAAATTTAAAAGGAAACTTATCTCCTTTGCGTTTTGGATTTAATATGGCGAATGCAGGCGGAAGTATTTCTTCTTCTCCGTTTAAAGGCACTTCATGGTGGTCGCATATTATTACGTCGATATTCTTGGAATTTGCATGCGCAACCTCTTTAACGCCCGTTATTCCAAGATCTACGGCTATGATCAGCGATAGCGGTTTGCCTCCCTTATCGTTTATCTCCGAATATATTTCGTCTATCGGGTCAATGCCGAGACCGTAGCCGTCTTTAATTCTGTCCGGAAGTTTATAAAAAACAGAATGATTATCGGTACCCGCATTTTTTTTTAATATTTTTTTTAATTCCCTCAGAAAAGAAACTAGAAAAGAAGTAGCCGTTATTCCGTCCACGTCGTAATCGCCGTATATGCAAATCGATTCGTCTTCCAAAAGCGCTTTTGTAATGCGTTTAACGGCTTTATCCATATCGGATATGAGAAACGGGTCGTTGAGATATTTTAAAGAAGGGTTAAGATAGTTATCTATAAAGCAGGATAAATTGGTTTTTAAGATATCGCCGCAATCTTCGTTTTCGAGGTTTCTTTCTTTATAAAATAGATCAGAATTTAACTGGGAAATTATTCTTTTGGATATAAGCGACGATGCGGTACTGCTCAGGTATAAAGGCAAATGTTCTTTTAAATATCTATATACATATTCTTTTTCCATATTTTAATTTATCGATTTAATTGATTTATGTATACCTTTTACTTATAATGTTTCTCGTTTAGAATAACCATAATGGGGCTTGCTATAAATATCGACGAATAAGTTCCTATTAAAACCCCAATAAGCAGAGTAAAGGCAAAATCGTGAAGAACTATGCCTCCGAGGAAAAAAAGGGACAATACGACCAATACTACGGTAAGAGAAGTGACCACCGTCCTGGTCAAGACCTCGTTGATGCTTATATTAACTAAACCTTTTAAATCTATATGTTTTGCCTTTTCGGTTTCTATTTTTAGATTTTCCCTTATTCTGTCGAAGACGACCACCTTGTCCGTAAGGGAGTATCCTGCAACCGTAAGCACCGCAGTTATGACGAGCAGAGTTATCTCTTTCTGGAAGATAAATATAACTCCCAGCAAAGCAAGGACGTCGTGTCCAAGACCTATAGCCGCCGCTAAACCGAATCTGAATTCAAAACGCCAAGTTATATATAATATTATGGCTATAATAGCTATGATAATTGCTATAACAGCGTCTTTAGCAAGTTTTTTTCCTACCGAAGGACCTATCATTTCACTGCTGACAACTTTTGGAGGGTTTTTCATAAAAGATTTTTTTATCACTTTTTTAATTTTAGCGGTATATGCGTTTAAATCTTTTGCCATAGCTTTGGTCTGTATTATAATATCGTTCTTCCCTTTGATTTTAACGATTTTAACGTCTTTAAAACCGGCGGGAATCAAGACTTTTCTTACGGACGAAATTGATATTTTATGTTTGAACGCAAGCTGCATTGATAAACCGCCCGTGAAATCTATTCCTATTCTTGCAGTGCCGGCTATCATAGTTATTATTTCAATAATGCCGAATATAACCAGAATGGACGAAAGAACAAAAGAATATTTTCTTTTGCCTATAAAATTGTAATGCGTATTTTTTATAAATTCCAATTTTTACTCCTTTCCGTTTTTATTTATAATCGTTAAATACTTAAT
>JAJZLA010000048.1 GCA_021803845.1 bacterium
AAAATATTTCCGAGCTTTTAATAGAAACCGAAGGAAATAAAGAACTTCATAACCTTATTATGCAGTTTTCCGACAAGAAATCGCTTTCCATAAGAGATATGGCAGAGAGCATAAAAAGCGGTAAAGGCAGGTTGTCGAAATCGGAAGCTATTATTTTAATGCTATGGGCGATAAAATCAAAATTAGTCAAACTCGAAGGGCTGTAATAAGCGATGAAAAATATAATCATACTGAATCTTACCCGCATGGGCGACCTTATACAGTCCACCGCTCTTTTCAAAAAAATTAAACTAATCTATCCCGAAAGCCGAGTTAAACTTATAATTTCTAAAGACTTTGCGGAAATTGCCCCTTTTCTTCCGTATGTCGATGAGATTAAACCTATAGACGTTACCGGACTATCCGAACTTTTAAAAGCAAACAATTTCGACTTAACTATAGATGTTTTAAAAGCTTTAGACGCCATGTTCGACGGTATCTTGCAAGTAAATTACGACCTTGCGGTAAACCTTTCCCACGACGAATTTAGCGTTTATTTCCTTTATATTTTAAATTCGTTAAAAAATATAGGTATATCGGTAAACCGCGAAGGAATTATAATATCTAACGACGAAATGATAGCTTATATATTTTCTGCAGTTAAAAACAGAAAAGTAAGCGTTTTAAATCTCGTCGATCTATACGAAAGAACTATCAGGACGAATAAAACCCAATATAAACAACACGTCAATAAAATTTTTTTAGACGCAAAAAAAAATAATGAAGAACATGATGGAAATAAGGAGTTTGAAGTTTTAAAAAAATACGGAATAGAAGAAAACGATACCGTTATTTCTTTTGCTATAGGGGCGTCGACTGAGCTAAAAAAATGGCGTTACGACTATTTTGCAGAACTGGCTAAGATGCTTTTAAACGGTGATACTAAAACTAAAGTTCTTTTACTTGGAGCAAACTACGACGTTAAAGCAGGCGGTTTTATAGAAAGCATGGTCGCAAACGATAGGCTTATCAATCTTACCGGTAAAACCTCCGTTTCCAACCTTGTTTACGTCGTTCAGCGCTCAAATCTTCTGATAACCCACGATACAGGAACAATGCATATAGGAGTTGCCGTAGGAACTAAATTAATCGTTATTTATACCGGAAACGTCGGTTTTTTAGAAACGGGACCATATGCCGAAAACCGTTTGCTCGTAATTCCCGATATTGGATGTTTTCCATGCGATTTTAATTTAAAATGTTTAAATCCGGTTTGCCAGGGATTAATTAAACCTGAATATATTTATGATATGTCTTTGATGGTTCTCGAAAAAGAAAACGACTATGCCCAAAAACTGTGCGATTATAAGAATAGCGGCATTATTCCTTATCTGTCCCGTTTTGATTCTAAAAAATTTATCGATTATCTGCCGGCGGTAAAAATTAAGTTAAATTTTAAAGATTTAAAACTTAAAATACTAAAATTATCTCTAGAACATTATTACGAAGGAGATTTTTGGATCATAGACGAAAACGAAATAGAACTTTTTCTTGACTGTTTTGAGGGCATAGAATATAATCTTAGCTTAGATATAGAGGAAGAATTAAAGTCGGTTGAAAATCTTATCTCTTTATGCAAAAGAGGTATGTCGGAGACTAAAAAAATGATAAATCTGGCTCTTAAAGACCCGTTTAATTCACAAAAAATAGAGGAATATACCGGCAATATAAAATCTATAGATTTTGAATTAAAATATATCTCTTCAGTTTACGACGACCTGTCTTTATTTAATCAGATTCACGTCATAAACCAGAACAGTTCCGCCAGCTACGATTTATTCGGTCTCGCCTTAGATTCTCTTAAAAATTATTCCATGTATAAGCTCCAATTAAATATATTTAAAAAGGTTTCGTTAATTTTTTTAGATAAAATCAAAAATTTATAAATATTATTTAACCATATTACGATAACGGAGGAATTAGCATGAAACTATATATCGACGGGAATTTAACTGATTCCGTTTTAAGCGCCGGCAGTATGTACGACATTTTATACGGCAGTAACGTAAAAAGTTTTATTTCTGGAGGCAGAGTAATAAAAAGCATAGCGATAAACGGAACTCAATACGACGATTTAATGCTGGACGCCGACAAATCAAAGGCCTTTAAACTTGGAGACGCCGACGAAATTAAAATAACTACGATGAATCAGCTTGAACTTTTAAACGGTTCGTTAAACGCCGCTATAACATTTTTAAAAGAATTCAAAGACGGAATAGTTAAAACAACCGATGAAATAAGATGGGGAAACAGTAATGCAGGATTTAAAAATTTTTCGGCATACCTAAGCGGACTTACTATGTTTATCCAGATTATGGAAAAAATATCCCAGTTTTTAAAAATTGATTATAACAGCCTTGTCTATGACGGCAAAAGCGTCCAGTCTTATTTTAACGACCTTGAAAAGATTCTTGCTTCCGTTCTTTCGACGCAGGTAGAACAGGATTACGTCCTTCTTGCCGACATAGTCGAGTTCGAACTTAAACCCAATATAGATATTTGGGAAAATATTTTGAAAGATATGAAAACTAAAATAAACGGCGCATCCAATTCAGAAGGCAAATGACATTAAAAAAGAAAAGGATTATCGCGGTAATAGGAGTTCAGCGGAGCGGCACGAGTGCAATTACAAGGGGACTTCAAGTTTTAGGTGTCAATTTTGGGAGGTTTTACGGACAGGATATTGTCGGTCCTGATAACGAAAAAGGATATTTCGAGGATTTAGAAATAAGCCATTTAGACGTAAGCATGCTGAACTCTATCGGCTATACTTGGGATAATCCTATTTTGCCGATATTCGACGACAATACGAAGCAGGTTTTATCGGCTTTTCATCCTATTGCCGCGAATATACTGCAAAGGAGACTTGAACCGACGGATTTATTCGGTTTTAAAGACCCTTTAATCGCGCGGCTTTTGCCTTTATGGAACGATATATTTAAAAACGAAGGGGCTGAAGTATCTTATATAATAGCATGCCGCAATCCTTTAAGTACCGCAAAATCTATGCAGAAAAGGGACGGGTTCGACATAGTTAAGGGCTGCTATATATGGCTCGGCTACATTACGGCTTCATTGATTTATTCGGCAGGTTATAACCGCATAGTCGTCGATTACGACGAGTTGATGAAAAACTCCGAAAAACAGCTTGGAAGAATAGCAGAGTGTTTAAATTTAAAGTTTTACGCAGAGAGTCCTGAATTCATAGAATATAAAGAATCTTTTTTGAGCGAATCCCTCAGGCATTCAAGTTTCGGGATAGATGACCTTGTTGCAAATGCCGACGTTCCGTCTAAAATTACCGAACTTTATATTTTACTTAAACGCATTGCAATGGATGAAATTTACTTGGAAAGTGTCGAAGCGGCGGCAAAAATTAATAAAATTTATTCATGGATGGAGGAACTTCGCTCTACGCTTTTATATATGCAGGCGCAATTCGACGCATTGCTTTATTTAAAAAAAGAACTTGACAAAAAAGACGCAAAAATTGCTGAATTAACGGAATCTTTAACATCTTGTAATTCGCGCCAAAGCGGAAACTTGGAAACATGAAAGCAGAAAATCATTCAAACCCGTGCGTAGTCTGGCATGAACATAAAACAAAAAGGAGCGACAGGGAAAAACTTAAAAACCAGAAAGGGTGCGTTTTATGGCTTACCGGGCTCAGCGGATGCGGAAAAAGCACCATTGCCAATTTACTTGAACAGAGTTTGAACGGAAAAGGCTACCATACATATCTTTTAGACGGCGACAACATAAGGCACGGACTCAGCAGGGGACTTGGGTTTTCCGAGGAAGACAGACTCGAAAATATAAAAAGAGTCGCCGAAGCCTCCAAACTTTTCGTAGATGCGGGGATTATCGTTATAGCATCTTTTATTTCGCCTTTAAAGAAGCACAGGCAGACGGCAAAGGAGATAATAGGGTCCGGCGATTTCGTCGAAATTTTTATAGACACGCCTTTCCACGAATGCCTTAAGAGAGATACCAAGGGCTGGTACAAAAGGGCGTTAAACGGAGAAATAGAAAGCTACACGGGCGTCGATTCTCCTTACGAAAAGCCTGAAAAGCCGGATGTACATATAAAGGCGGACGAATCGGCGGTCGAAGAAGCGGTTAAAGTAATTATAAACTTTCTTGAAAATAATTTATAAAATTAATTTTTTAAAATGGATTTTAATAGATTTAGTTTCGGCGTAAATATATACGGTTATATGCAGTCCGAAAAAGGGCTCGGAACGGCCGTGCGCTCGGATATCTATTCGCTTAAATCGGTAAAAATTCCTTTTGCGTTAAATAATTCCGGAGATTCCGGTTCCGCAAACGTTAATGCCGAATTTAATTCTTTTTCTAATGAAAATCCTTATTTATTTAATTTAATTCATATTAATCCTAACACGATAAACAAATTGGAAAACGATTCCAATATTTATTTTCATGAATACATCGCAAAATATACAAATTATTTAAACGGACATTACAATATAGGCTGCTGGATCTGGGAGTTAGATACAATTCCCAAATACTGGATTGAGTTATCGAAATATGTTGACGAAATATGGACGCCTTCCCACTTTTCCATGCAGGCTCTATCTAAATCGTTAAGCATACCCGTTGCAAAAATGCCTCTTTCTATCGCGATTACCGAAAATTCTTTCAATAAAGTAATAAAAAAAATAGACTTAAAAATCTCCGACGATATCTTTCTCTTTTTATTTATATTCGACGCCGGCAGTTTTATCGAACGAAAAAATCCGTTTGCGTTGATAGATGCTTTTAAAAAGGCATTCAAACCGGATGAGAAAGTAATGTTATTCATTAAATCTTCCCGTTCAAACTTTAACAGGGCAAAGTTTTATGAAATGTTAAATGCAATTAAAGGCTATAATATTACCGTTTCGGATTCAGTTTTGACGCGTGACGAGATTTATTCACTTATCTATGCCTGCGACTCCTACGTTTCCCTTCACAGGTCGGAAGGTTTCGGACTGACTATGGCTGAAGCTATGGCTCTCGGCAAACCGGTAATAGCTACCGGATATTCCGGCAATATGGACTTTATGAATATGGATAACAGTTATCCCGTCAATTATCGTTTAGTTGAATTAGACAGAGATTACGGTCCTTACCAAAAAGGTAATTATTGGGCAGAACCGGATATAAACCATGCGGCGGAATTAATGCGGGAGGTGTTTGAAAAGAGAGAAGAATCCGCATCTGTCGGCGCAAAAGGAAAATATTATATTAAAAAATATTTCAGTCCGGAGGCGGTCGGTAAAATATATAAAGCGAGGCTGAATAATATTATAAACGATTACGAAAATAAAATATGTATGTAGAGAAATGAGTAAAAACAAATTAGATAACTTTATAAAGCTAAATTTACATTCGCCCCTTAAAACGCCAGTGCTGTACATAGTTTTTTAAAAGGCTCGATATGGTTATGCAGTCTTTTGAAGCCATCCGCAAAGCCAAGCCGCCTAAATTATATATCGCTTCCGACGGACCAAGGAAAAACAACGCAGAAGAAGCGGAAAAAGTGAATTCGGTCAGAAAATACATAATGGATAACATAGACTGGGAATGTACCGTCAAAACGCGTTTCAAGGAAATTAACGCCGGTTGCAATATAAACGTTACTTCCGCCATAAAATGGTTTTTCGATAACGAGGAGTCCGGCATAATAATAGAGGACGATATATTGCCGAATTTGAGCTTCTTTTATTTTTGCGAAGAATTATTAAATTATTATAAAGACGATGAAAGGATTATGTTTATAAGCGGGATGGGCGATAAAGGGGGCGACGGCGACGAGGAAAACATAGAAATAACTGGGAATTATCATTTTATAAAATCTTTTAACGTATGGGGATGGGCAAGCTGGAGAAGGGTTTGGAACAAATTTGATTTAAACTGTAAACATCTGGATTATTTTTTAAAAGAAAATATTGCGTTTAATGTAATACATAACATCGAATCTTTAAAGCGTTTTTTAAGGATGTTTAAAATACTTTATAGTTCAAGATTAAATAAAGATTTTAACAGCGTATCGTGGGATTTTTCCGTATGCTATATGATGTTCATCAACAACGGATTAAGCATCCTGCCTAATTTTAATCTTGTTTCTAATATAGGCCACGGCCATATTGAAGGAACCTACTCCCAAAACGAACAATATTTTATTGAAGAAAGGCGCGAGATATCCGAAATAATTCATCCTAAATTTATTTTTCCCGAAGACGATTATAATATAGACGTAAGTTTGTTAACGGCGGAATTGGAAAACAGCAGATTGACGATTAAGCAGTTGCAGGACGCATTAGACAAACTACTTGAAGCTTATGCCTTAAAAGGAGGAAAAGACGGAACAATATGAAGCATAATTTAAATACGGATAAATTTCCTTTAGGAGTAAACGTATCGGGGCTTATTCAGTCGGAAAAAGTGCTCGGGTCGGCGGTAAGGTCGGACATAGAAGCGCTTAAAATGGCTCGTATCCTCATATGTCTTGAGATAATAGAGTAGTTTTTTTTGACAACAGGAAGATGTTTAAAATTGATTAATAAATTATTAGCTTATGATATAATGTTAATCAATTTATCTATATACAATGAGATAAAATCAAGAATATAGATTGGTACGCTATAACTAATATTTAAGATGAATTTTACAGAACAATAATGAATTATAAATGAAATACCGTAGAAAATGCATGATGCCAAAAAATAAAAATCCTAAAATAAGCGTTTGCATTCCAGTTTATAATCACGAAAAATATATAGCCCAGTGTATTGAAAGCGTAATATCTCAGGATTATCAAAATATTGAGGTAATAATTAGCGATAACTGTTCCACCGATGGGACGGCAGATATAATAAAGCGATATTTATCCGATACCAGAGTTAGGTTTTATCACAATGAAACAAATTTAGGAATGGTTCGTAATACTGAAATACTTCTCAATTATATAAAAGGTGATTTTGCGGCTATCCTTAGCAGCGATGATTACTGGTCTGATTTAACCTTCCTGTCTCAGGCAGTTGATAGGATAAATGCTCACGAAGATGTGATAATGGTTTGCGGCGGTAAAAAATATTTTCTGGAAGATGATAAAACTCAAATACAGGATTTTTCCGACAATACCGATGATATTTATGACGGCAGACAAATTGTTTTGAGAGGGCTGAATGCATGGGTTTCATTTGAAGTAGGCGCAATGGTCATAAAAACAACATTCGTAAAGAGAATATTCTATTTAAGATACGACTTGCCTGGGAATGATGTTTTGCTTTTTTGGAAGTTATGCCTTCAAGGAAAAGTTTATGTACTAAGAAAGCCCTTTCTTATGTTCAGAGTGCACCACAATAATACCGGCAGATGCTATTCCATAGATGATTTTATAAAAAGGATAATTTGTAATTCCATTGTTCCTATACTGCTTTATAATGACGTCATTAAGAATAATTATTTTTTAAAAAGTGTATTTGATAAGTGGTTAATAAAAAATGTGCTTTTATTTATGATTGGTCCATGGGGATGGGATAATTTCGATATATTTAAAAAAGCTTATGAAGATATACTGGTTAAAACGGGATTGTCTATTTCAGATTTCGGAATAGAATCTTTATTTAATAGATTGCATAAAATTAAAAATTTAGAAGAAAAAACTTATGATTTGTCTGATTATATAACGGCAGATGATTTAGAAGAGCCTGATAATAAAATAATATCTATGATTAGCGACCATATACAGGAAAATTGCCAAGAAAGAATTAACGATTATGAATATATTTTAAATAACAGCCATACATTAAAGAAAAAAGTCTGCGATTATATAAAAGGCGACATGGAACTTATCGGCAGTATCAATTATGATATTAGAATAAAAAATAGTTTATTAGGGTCAGGCATAGAAGGAGATAAAGTAAGAGATTTTTTTGATATATTTATATATTCAAAGACATATATAAATATACCTGCAAAATTACAAACCGTCAATTTTAATTTTATGCAGGGTGGATTAGGTAGCTTTGAGCAAATTAACGGCCATGCCGGTCAAGAATTTAATATTATAGATAATATTGTCGATATATTTGGGAGCGGTTGGATAATAGATGCGGTAAATAAGACTGTGCCGGATAGCGTTTATGTCGGATTAAGTCAAAACGATCAAATAAAATATTTTATCGAAACCAAATTATATAAGGGGCATGACATTGCTAACATAATAGGTTCAAATCCATTAGGGAATTACAGCTACTATTTCGTAATACCTTCAGATATTATTTTATCCGGAAAGTACAATATCATAACTATATTCATTAAAAAAAATAATGCATTTATTTTTGATAATAATAAAAAATTGATATGTTAGGGGCAATTATACTATTATGTTTAGTAGAGCAGGAGGTTTTTTGCAGATACTATTTTTAGATATTGTTTATGTTTCAGAACCGGAATATAAATTTAGATGATTCTTTGTTAAGTATATATCTAATATGCAAGATTGTTTTCTAAATCTATCCGGGG
>JAJZLA010000049.1 GCA_021803845.1 bacterium
TTATTTCCCATGGTAAAAGTTCGTCTTTGCCGAACTTTCTTATAAAGTTGTTTATGCCGTATCCTTTAATCTCTGCCGCATTCTTGAGGCTGATTTTATTCATAAAAGAATGAATCAAAATTTCGTTGGAAATTCTCGAACCTCTTGCAAAAAATGCTTCGGTAAAGGCTGCGTTTAAAGGGTTTATATTTACATTCAGATTGGGCAGGCGTTTAAGGCCGTCCGTAATATAACGGGCTTTTTTGCGAAGAACGGACAAATCTTCAAAATTTTCCCACTGAAGCGGCGTCCATGCTTTAGGAACGAAAGGTCCGAACGAAGCCGTAAGCATGCCTATTCTTTTATTAATTTTAGAGGCTGCTATAAACTCTCCCCGCATTATTTTAATAAGGTTTATAGTCTCGTCAAGGTCTTCTTTTTCTTCGAAGGGAAGTCCGAACATAAAATATAATTTTATATTTACTATGCCTTTTTTAATAATATTTTTAAGGGCAGCCGTTATTTCATCGTTGCTTATATCTTTATTTATCATTTTCTTTAGCCGGCAAGAGCCTGTTTCTACACCGAGCGTTACCGTTTTAATGCCGGTTTCTTTTATTAAATCCAGATTATTTTCATCAAGGCAGTCGAATCTTATCGAAGATAGCGAAAAATTTTTTTTGGAATCAAGCGAAAACTGCATAATTTTATTTATATTTTTGCTGTCCATAGTGCCCAATCCTACGAATCCGGCTTTATCGCTTTCGTTTAAAGATTCTATGGCTTTAAAAACAGCGCCTGTTTTCGATTCTCTCTGGGGCAGATATATAAAGCCCGCACTGCAGAAGCGGCAGCCCCTTTTACATCCTCTTTCTATTTCAATCATATTTATATTGCTCAATTCCGAAAATTTAGTAGTAATAGTCGAGGAAGAGAATGCAGAATCTTTATCGGCCCATTTTCTTCTAATTTTTTCGGGGAAACCGGGGAGATGCCTGATTTCATTTAAGACGTTATGCCTTTTTTTATCGAATATAAAATTATAGGCGGACGGCATGTATATGCCCTCTATTTTTGCCGCTTTTTCAAGGATTTCGCATTTATTTTTGCTTTCGGCGATTTTAAAAAAATCGGGGAAAATCGCTTCGGCTTCGCCTATAAACATAAGGTCGAAAATCGGGGCGACCGGCTCCGGATTTAGGAACGCTATTACCCCACCTGCCATAATAAGGGGAAACGATTCATCCCTGTCTTTCGAGAGGAAAGGAATTTTTTCGGCGGATAAAATTGAAAGGATATTGGGAAAATCATTTTCATAGCTTAACGAAAAAAATATGAAATCATAATTTACGAGCCTCTGCCTCGTTTCGATTGATATAATTCCCTTAGATGCATCGTCCTGTAAAAAAGCCCTGTCGCATGATATAGCCCCCGATTTATTTATCAATTCGTATGCCCTTAAAAAACCGAGGTTAGACATTGCGACTCCGTAGTAGTTGGGAAATACGATGACGGCCTTTAAATATGCGCCGGAGCTTTTTATTAAATTGCTTCGTTCGGATTTAAGATAGAGATCGTACAGTTCTTGCAGGTTATTTTTATTATTAATGTTGAGGCGGGGATTGTTAAAATTTCGGTTTCTGGTCATGCGGCGGTATTATGTTTCATGCTAATTTCACAGAAGCTATCCTTTCCGTGACGAGTTCGGCTATCCTTTCGTCTATACCTAGATGATCGCCTAATTTAATATTAATATCGGGGTATTTTTCTTTATATCCGTTGATTATTTCAGGAATATCCCTCGAAACATGATTGCCCGAATATAAAAAATAAGGTATTACGTATATGGATTCAAAATTTTCTTCTGCCAGTTTTTCGATAATATAGCGTATGTTAGGTTCGGCATGTTCTAAATATGCACATTCTACATTTATTCCCTTAAGTTTAGATTTTATTATTTCAGTTATGCTTTTAAGAATATCGTTGGCTTCGCTCCGTCTGGAACCGTGTCCGAGAAGAACTATTGACTCTTTTTTCATAAATTTATCCTTTTTAAATTTTATCCTTTCATTGCAACGCCTATATATTTTATAATATTATTAAACGTTGTGCAATCGGGAGGTTTTTTAATGCGCATAAATGAAGAATATGCCGTGAAGGTAGAACGGCTAGTAAAAAAATATAAAGATTTGACCGCTGTGGACGATATTTCGTTCACAGTAAAAAAAGGCGAATTTTTTGCGTTTCTGGGGCCTAACGGTGCCGGTAAAACTACAACTATAAAAATTCTTTGCACTCTTGTGCGGCAGACCAGCGGCTATGCATATATCAACGGCTATAACACATTAATTGACCCGAAAGAAGTAAGAAAATCCATAGGCCTCGTATTTCAGGACCCGACGCTCGATAACGATTTAAGCGCATACGAAAATCTGAATTTTCATGCTAAATTATACGGAATGAATAAAAGCGCTATTAAAGACAGGATAGATTATATATTAAATTTTATAGACCTATACGGATACAAGGATAAACCGGTAAAATTATTATCGGGCGGAATGAAAAGGAGGCTTGAGGTCGGAAGAGGGCTCCTCCATTCCCCATCCGTCCTGTTCCTTGACGAGCCTACAGTAGGGCTTGATATTCAGACCAGAATAAATATGTGGGATTTTATAAACAGGCTCAGAAAAGAAGAGCGGACCACCGTATTTTTGACGACGCATTATATAGAAGAAGCCGAAAACTGCGATAACATAGCCATAATAGACAACGGAAAAATCATAGCGATAGACACGCCTTCCGCTTTAAAAAAGTCTGTAGAATCCAAAACCAACCAAATCGCCACGCTTTCCGACGTTTTCATATCGCTCGTTGGCAGGGAAATAAGAGAAGAAACCGGTTCTGCGCTGGACAGAATGAGGGAATTCAGCAAAGCATTAAAAAGATAAGCTCTTTAGTATTATTTCCGAGGAAGCCTCAAGAGCCATAGTCCACCTTAAGGCTTCAAGCGGGGTTGGCCCCCATGAAAAAGAACCGTGGGATTTAATCATAAAAACGCCGTTTTCTTTAAACATATCTTTAGCTTCCAGTTTAAGCTTTAATCCGCCGGATTTGATATCTTCTATAAATTTAAGCGGCAGGATATATATTTCGGGGAAAAAATAGGCGGATTCAAAATCTACCGGGGTTATTTTATCTAAACCCGGGTATTCAGCGTGAAGCTTTCTAATAACTAAAGGAGAAGATTTTAATTTAACCGCCTTTTTTTTATTAAGAACTAAGGACAGCGCAATAGCATTTACTGGATGGGAATGAAAAACGGTCGAGCCGGGAAAACTTTTTAATATGAATTTATGGACTTCCAGTTCCGAAGACGGTTCCGGCGTTCCCGTATTTTTGCCAGGATTGAGTCCATTCCGCGATTCTTTTTCGGGGTCAAGCGGAACTGCTGTGAAATCGGAAGGTTTTAAATCTATGAGGCTTTTTCCGGTTTTTGTAATCAGTATGCTTTTCTTTATTCCCATGCTGATATTTCCGCTATGGGTATCGATAAGGCCTTTGTCGAAGGCTATTTTGCAAACCCTTCCGAGCTCCGATACGCACTTAGAATATTCCGGTTTTTTCGGCTTGTTTTTTATCATTATTGCAGTTTATTTTATACGACCTGAAAAGCGAATACAATATAAAAATACATTTTATTTAAAAAAAATGATATAATAGACTCTATAAATGGGGGCGCAACGGTTTCGACGGCGATATTACGGCTGTAAGCTGCATGTCGAGGACGCTTTGTAGGCTCGTTAATCATTCGAAGCAAAACATAATCGCAGATAACTACGATTACGCATTAGCCGCTTAATCGGCTGACGTCTTTGAAATTTCTACCTGCAAAATTCAAAGGCGACAATTGCAGGGTATAGCGTGAATGTTTCCTTTTCGTTTACGCAGAACCTCTAAAAAGGACGGCTGAAAAAAGGTTTTGTTTATTCTTTGCTTTTCGATGCCGTATTTAAAGAATAAACTAAACATGTAGATGCTTTAGTTTTAAATCTTCGGACGCGGGTTCGACTCCCGCCGCCTCCACCATTTAGTTTTAACGCGTTCCTCACAGTCTTTATTTCCTATTTATTTTTTTTGCGGCTGCCGTTAATCTTCTGCCGGCACGTCGGCACGTTTTTCTTGACGAACATTAAATAATTTTGTATTATTTCTTAGTAAGACATAAAATAAAAAATAACCATGTCGAACCGGACCGACGGACAGAAGATAAAAATTGTCGCAGACAACAGAAAGGCATCTTTTCTTTATGAAATTATAGAAAAATATGAAGCCGGTATTTCTCTTTACGGTCCCGAAATAAAATCTATAAAATCCGGAAAGGTAAATCTTTCCGACGGTTATGTCGTAATAAAAAACGGAGAGGCGTTTCTGCTTAACGTCCACATAAGTCCGTATGAAAAAGCCTCAAGGGAAAACAAGGACCCCCTCAGAACCAGGGTTTTATTATTGCATAAACATGAAATTTTAAGGCTTCTGGGAAAAATAAAAGAAAAAAACCTTACGGTAGTTCCTCTGAAAATGTATTTAAAAGCCGGTATGGCCAAGGTTGAAATAGCTCTCGTAAAAGGGAAAAAACTTTACGATAAAAGAGATTCCATTAAGGAAAAAGAAAATAAAAGAGAGATAGAAAGAGCTGTCAAAAACAGGTCTAAAAGCCGACAGGTTTAGCTAATTATAATAAATTATTATAATAAATGGAGATTTCAATGGTTAAGGAATTTAAAAACCGTAAAATTAAAAATTTATTTAAGGCGGTTTTATTTTTATTTTTTCTTTTTGCTATAAGTTTTTCTCAGGTTCCGGGAGCAAAAGCAGGCGTGAAAAAAGCATCAGATTTCGACTTAAGAGTGCTTAATCCGGTTTTATCAGGATATAAAGACTTCCGGCTGGGAAATTTTAAAGGCCATGTAGTTATAATAAATTTTTGGGCGACTTGGTGTCCACCTTGCAGACATGAAATACCAATGTTGGAAAAATTTTATAAATCGGAACGGGCAAACGGGGTTATTGTAGTCGGGATAAACGTAAATAACAGTTTGGAAGGAGTAAGGTCGTTCGTGAAACAGTATAATATTGCATATCCCGTTGTTTACGCAAGTTCTGGGGTTATAAGCGATTACGGCGGCGTAAACGAAATTCCGCAGACGTTTTTTATATCGAAAAGCGGGCGCATGATGTTTCACTGGGTAGGAGAGATATCGGGCGGAGCGCTTTACGGGATTACGAACAAACTTTTAAAAATGAACTAATTTTTTTAAATTGTTTTTTTATAAAAATTAATGTATAAAATTTAAATATATTATAAAATTTAAGAGGTAGTATTATATGGCGATAGACGATATGCTTTCCGAACTCAAGGACCTTGCAAAGGTCGTTGACGATGCTTCAAAAAAGATAGGAGAATTTAAAAAACCGGTAAAAGAAAGTTCAGACAGTATACCTCTTGCACAGGACGGAATTTCCGACATCATAAAGGAGACCGAAAAAGCTGCAAATAGCATAATGAACCTGCTGGACGAGATAAACGAAAATTCGGATAATATCGACAAAAGTCTGCATAATTTAATAGAACTTAATCCTATAAAAAAGATTAAAGAAAGTTTAATAAACCTAAAAGACCTTAATAAAAAAAATTTAGATAAAATTTTAGACGTCCTGTCTCTTCTTTCTTTTCAGGACCTCACCGGGCAGAAACTCTATAAAATACAAAACACCTTGAATGAAACAAAAATCAAGCTCTTAAAGGTTTTAGTCGATACGGAGGTGGAAGCTAAAGACATTCCAAAGGAAAAGAAAGCAGAAATATATGGAAAATTAAAAGACATGGTTGCAGATAATCAAAAAATGGCCCAGAATGATGTAAATTCTATGCTAAGCGAATTGGGATTTTGATATTCTTTATCGTTTTTTCTTCTTGCTTTTTTTATATCGATATGGCATAATAACATTTTTGTATTAAAAATATCAAAGTCCCCATCGTCTAGCCGGCCCAGGACATCGCCCTTTCACGGCGGCAACACGGGTTCGAATCCCGTTGGGGACGCCAACTTCTCTTGCAATTACTCCTCCGTTTCTTATTTATAAAGGGTTTCTAGTTTAAATAATTAGTCAAACTAATTAAAACTGCATATTATTCCGCCAAAATGCTTTTTTAATTCCGCTTTCTTATTGACAATTAAAAAAATAGAGATATAAGATATTATTATATAATATATTACGCGTTTCATTTTCATTGCATATGAATATTTTTTTTGATACTATATTATAATGATATTTAATTAATTAATAATATTTTTATTATAATAGCAAATGGTACTTGAAGATATAAAATACCAGTTGGATCAATTTTATAGTTTTGACAATATAAAATTATCTTTTGAAGTTTTGAATAAACAGGGTTTTATATACTTTTCGAACGGCAAAATCCTTAACGCCGTTTTAGGTTCCGAGCGCGATATAGATGTTTTCAAAAAACTAAGCGGCATCGATTCAAATATTAATATCTCTGTAAGCATAGGGGAGCCTGTCCCTGAAGTTACACTCGATAAATATTTCGATGAAATTTTAGAAATAATTAACGGGAACGCTAAAGAAGCAAAAACCGATATAAATCCGGGCTGGAATGATTCCGAAATTATTGAAGCCGGCAAAGAATCTAATCCGGCTGTTGTAGTCAGAATTTCCGAAAGTCTTTCGGTAATACCCGGCGTAGAATCGATTATTGCAGTGAAGGATGACGGAGAGATTTTATATTCAAAAGGCGTGGACGATGCCGAATTCGAATCTGCCGATGCCATGTTTTTAAATAACCAGTCAAAAGAATTAGGAGATATATTAAATTTTAAAACATTAAAAAGCACGATATGCGAAGCTAATAATTATAAAAAAATAATTATAAATAACAAAAATATTTTATACAGCATGAAAATTTCTCCAGGAGTTCCCGCGCTTAAAACGCAGATGGAAGCCGCTAAATTGTTAAAAGATGCATAATTACGGACGGAATGCTGTTCGCCAATAAATCATGCAGTTAGGCAAATAATACATTTATGGACGCTAAAGATAAGAGCATTATAGATAAAATACTTAAAATTGCCGGTGTTGATGCCTGTGCAGTATCTTCATTGGACGGTGAGGTCTTAAGATATGAAACAAACGACGGCGAAATATTGCCGGAGCAAATAAATAAAGTTTCTCTTGAAATAAGCAAGCTTTTTGCATCTTATTCTATTTCGTCTATCGATATTACTTCTCTTTATTTGAATTTTGACGACAGAAATATTATAGTGAACGGATTCGGAAGCGGTTTTATTTTTATTTTGAGTAAAAGGAATTCAAACGTAAATCTGCTTAAGATGGAGACGTCTTATTTAGAAAGCGAGTTTATAAAAATAGTCAGCCAATCGCTTGGAAGCATTTCTGAAAAACCGCCGCTAATAAACGCTCAAGCGGCTCAAACTGTTGACAACACTGCCGGAGCGTATTCAAAAAATGAAAACGAGGATGTATTCAATGCGTTTTTTGGCGGGAAAAGCGGCGGAGAAGTTAAAACCCATAAATTAATTTCGAAAAACGATTTAGATTCAATTAAAGATATTTTTTCTTCGAGTTTGGGTCCGATATCTGCAATACTTTTTGATGAAAAAATTAAAGAATTAAACGAGAATGTCGATAATTTTAATGCAGAAAATATAGAAAACTTAATTAATAGGCTGTCAGATGAGATAGAGGGCAAGAAAGACAGATTAAATTTTATTACTGCGGCAAAAAATATCATAAATTAAAAGAAAAATTTTGGTTATTTATTTTATCGCCGGCGTGGCTCAGGGGTAGAGCAGCTGATTCGTAATCAGCGGGTCGTAGGTTCGATTCCTATCGCCGGCTCCATTAAAAACCGTAGTAAATAAGCACTTTTCAGGCAATTTCATTTCATAAAATTTCTTCCAAATTTTCCATTTTTTAACAAATTTTCCATAAAATTCTTGATTTTTTGCTACCATATTGCTACTATTAAATTATGGTAGAAGACGCATAAAACTTATCTTTTATGTGGAGTAATCTTGTAAAACTTAATATTTTTACTACCTTTTGCTACTGTCTGTTACCATAAATGAAAATAATTAAAATAAAGATAGCGGTAATAGGTAATAGCTATCAATAGTATTAAAATATAAAAAATATGGCAATCTTATATCGCAAAAAAACAGTAATATCTGGTATTATTCCACTTCCGTAGGCGGCAAGCATTTTCATGGTTAGTTTAATTATACTAAACTGACACAGAATTTTGAACGGTCTCCAAAAATTACGTTTTGATTTGAAGCCGGTAAGCGAATATGATTCGAAATATAAAAGGTAATAATTAACTGTATTAATATTTGTTTAGCATATGTATTTCTATTAATGCAAAATTATATACCATA
>JAJZLA010000050.1 GCA_021803845.1 bacterium
CGAAAGAGCTCTGGACGTGAACGATTTAAAAAAACTTTCTTTGCAAAATCGTTATTTTAAAAAAGTTTTTACGGCGGATAATGTAAAAGATGCATTGGAAACGGCCGTTAAGAACAAAAAAAAAGATGAAGTGATACTTATCTGCGGCTCTCTATACCTTATAGGAGAATTTAAGAAAACCGTTATAATTTAATAGCGTTAAATTTATGAAAAAAATTTCGTTTGTCTTCTTAATTCTGGCGGTTTTATCTTTCATAAACGCGTTGGGCGCTAAAATTTCTTACGCAACCGAACCCGAAACTATTCCCATCCATATTTTGTCCGACAAAGTAGTCTATAATAAAGATAAACATACCTATATTTTTACGGGAAACGTAATAATAACGCGTAAAAAATTTATTTTAAAAGCGGATAAAGTTGTCTATTTTTACAAAACGGATTATGCCGTTGCCGCAGGAAACGTTATAGTAAATTCAAAGGGAACGGTTACTAGGGCTAAAAAACTTAAAGTATATTTAAAAAACAGAATAGGAACTATTTATAATTCCCATATACATTATTTAAATAAAAATATTTACGTTTACGGCGATAAAATTTATCATAAAGGCAAAGGCTTTTATCAGGTTAAGGAAGGCTATATTACTTCTTGCAAAAGAACCCCTCCTTCCTGGAAACTGTATTCGTCTTTCTCGGATATATACGAGGGGAGTTATGCCTATTCCTTTAACTCTATTTTTTATATCCATAACGTGCCTATTCTATATTTCCCTTTTATGATAACCCCTATTAAAAATAAAAAGTCTTCGGGTCTTTTAATACCTACTTTAGGGTACAGTTCTCTTACCGGTTATCAAGCGGGAGAAGGCTATTATTTCGATCTGGGCAGGTCTCAGGATTTGACTTATAATTTAAATTATTACAGTTATTTAGGCTACGGAAATTCGTTGAAATATAGATACAGTCTCAATTCATATTCGCACGGTTCTATTTACGGTTTTTATATGCATGAAGATGATAACCAGAAAAGTCTAAGTATGACGCCTAATTTAACGCGGTATCTTTTATTTTCGCATAATATAGATTTTTTCGGCAATCTTGCGTTAAAAACAAATTTAAATATTCCGTCGGATAATTCATTTTATACCGATTTTTCGACCAGCGTTTATCAGATGACGAAAAACAGATTGTCGTCTAATTTTTCGGCGACTTATGATTTTGACGGCTACTCCGCAAGAATGAACTTTCTCAGGTTGGATAACTTATTTATTCCCAATTATGCTACGGTTGACGAATACCCTGCTTTTTCGCTGGACGGACAATCCGAACTAGGAGATTTTTTAAACAATCCTTTATATTTCAATTTGCATTCGTCTTTCGATGTTTTCAGAAGCCCCGCATATCTGAACGATGAAAGATTGGATATATATCCGCAGGCGTATATGCCGCTGAGAGTTATAAGTGGCATACATATAACCCCAAAAGTGGGAATAAGGGATACAAGCTATTTTAATATTACGGACGGATATGCGGATATTTCTTCCGACGACAAAAACAGGCAGGTCTATTACGCTTCTTTAAACGATAATATGACCCTCTTTAACGATTATGCCGTCTCTTCTAAAGAACACAGCGGTTACCTGGCATTTTTAACGCCCTACGTAAATTATAATCTTGTCAGGCCGGTTAATCAATCCGGTATTCCGTTAATAGACCAGACGGATTATATTCCGCAGGAAAGCGCATTTAAATACGGCTTTAATTTTAATCTTGAGGGCTACACAAATAAAGGAGTAAATAATTTACTCAGGTTAGGTCTTTATCAATATCATTCTATTTCAGGCAATTTTATAAATCCGCTGAATTATTTTAATTACGACAACGCAAATTCTGATATAATTGCAAGAATAAAAGTCCATCCTATTTCTAATCTTTATTTTTTCGGAAACGGAAGCTACGACGATTATAACTATATATTCCACGATTATAACGTCAACTCGCAGGTTACCGATTTCAGAAAAGATTCTTTCGGCATAGGATATACTGAAATAAACGACGTACAGGGGTATCTTACGGCGCTGGATATGTTTAATTCCACCAATCCTGAACTTTTTCCTCAGACGCCGTCGTCGATTACAGGACTTAATACCCTTTCCTACACGAGTTTATCCGCTAATTTGAATATTATCGGCGGTTTTAGCATTAATACGACCGAAAATATAGACCTAACGGTACATAAAGATATATCTAATTCTATCGGAGTTACCTATCAGACGGGCTGTATAGGGTTTATTGCTAATTATATGAATCTGCCGTATTTTCACCAATGGGCATTTTCATTCGGTTTAATACTTAGAGGCATAGGCACATACGGCTTCGGCAATATGATTTCGCCGGGCGCCGAATCATCGGGACTGCCAATGGGCGGCCCCGGTTTTAACGGCGGTTTATGAGAGTTTTTAATTATATGAAAACATATTTAGTAACGGGCGGCTTCGGTTTTATAGGTTCCAATTTTATCCGTTATGTTCTGGATAATAAAAAAGACGTCTATATAATTAACGTAGATAAGGTAACCTATGCCGCAAACCCCGAAAATCTTGCGGATTATTCCGCAAATTGCAAATTTTATAAAGTGGATATCGCCGATAAAACCGCATTATCGAAAATTTTTATCGAAAATAAGATAGACTGTGTGGTTAATTTTGCGGCGGAATCTCATGTTGACAGGTCTATCGCGGACCCCGGAATTTTCATTAAAACAAATGTGGAAGGAACCCTGAACCTGTTGGAATTATCCCTAAAACATAATGTCGGGAAATTTCTTCAGGTTTCTACCGACGAAGTTTACGGTTCGTTAGGCGCTTCAGGAAAATTCAGCGAAGATACCCCGTTATCGCCGCGCAGTCCTTATTCCGCTTCAAAAGCTTCAGCGGATATGCTTGCCATGGCGTTTTTTCATACTTATAATATGCCTGTTTTAATATCTAGATGTTCAAATAATTACGGACCTTATCAGTTTCCGGAAAAATTGATTCCTTTAGTTATAATCAATGCATTAAATAATAAATATATACCTTTATACGGGGACGGAAAAAACGTAAGAGACTGGATACATGTGTCCGACCACGTTAAAGGAATATGTTCGGTTTTAGAAAAAGGGAAATTGGGAGAAGTTTATAATATAGGCGGTAACTCCGAAGCGGAAAATATAGATATAATTATATATATTTTAAATAAGCTTAATAAGCCCCATTCATTAATTAAGTACGTTAAAGACAGGCAGGGGCATGACAGAAGATATGCCATGGACTTTTCTAGAATAAACGCCGAAACTGGATTTTTACCGGAATATAATATAGAAAAAGGCATAGATTCCACGATAAGCTGGTACATAAAAAATGAAAGCTGGTGGCAGGAAATATTATCCGGGGATTATAAAGAATATTATAAAAAAATGTATGAAAACAGATGAGGTTTTATGATGTTGAAAATTGCTCTTATCGGTTCGACTGGCATGCTTGGTATAGACGTAAATTCCGCCCTTAAGGGGGTAAATTTTCTTATCAAAAATTATAATTCCAATAATTTAGATATAGCCGACCCTCAGGCGGTCAATTCGGCCATGAACGGTTTTAAGCCGGATTATATCATTAATTGTGCCGCATATACTAATGTGGACGGGGCAGAAGCAGAAAAAGAAAAAGCCGACGCCGTTAATAATATAGGAGTGCAAAATTTAGCCGAAGCGGCCTTGAACGCTGGTTCGAGAATAATACACCTGAGCACAGATTATGTGTTTGATGGATCGAAAAGGACGCCTTATACCGAAGACGATGCGCCTAACCCTATAAACGAATACGGATTGTCAAAACTCATGGGAGAAGATGCTTTAAAAAATTCAGGGGCAAGTTACGTAATATTAAGGACGTCATGGCTATACGGCAAAAACGGTAAAAATTTCGTTAACACTATTTTGAAATTGGCAGACAGCCAAAAAAAAATAGAGGTTGCGGACGATCAATTCGGCAGTCCTACTTATACAAAAGACGTAGCATATGCTATATCCGAAATAATTATCAAAGATAATTCCAAAAACGAAATTTATCACCTAACTAACGAGGGGCATACTTCATGGTATAAATTTGCCATAGAAATAATAAATATTTTTAAAAGGACAAATTGCGAAATTATACCGATATCTTCGGATAAATTAATAAGGCCGGCCAAAAGGCCTGTTTACAGCGTTATGGATAATTCTAAAATCAAAGAAGATTATAATATAGAACTGAGACCGTGGAAAGATGCCCTTAAAAAATACTGCAATGATATAGGATATTTTATTATTTAAAAAAATTCAATTAAGATATATAATCATAATATAATTAAATGAATAAATCTTTTTTCGCTAAAATAAGAAGCAGGTTCCTTACCGGATTAACTATTATAATTCCTGGGGCTCTAACTATTTTTATAATAGTGTGGCTTTTAAGAGAAGTTAACAGGATTTTTAATCCTTTCTCTATTTTTATAAAGAAATATATCCATATCTATATACCCGATATAGGATTAATACTTTTATTCGTTTTAATTCTTGCTTCCGGTTTTCTGATTACTAACTGGATGGGCAGAGCCGTTATAAATTTATACGAAAACGTTATGCTGAAAATCCCTGTGGTAAATTTGCTTTATAAATCAACTAAGCAATGGGTGGATATATTTTCTCCGGGCAAAAGTTCGTTTAAAAAATTTGTGTTGGTCAGATACACCGGAGATAAATTTATATACGGTTTCTTAACGTCGCATACCGGAATAAAAGGTGAAAATAAAGACGATTACGCGGTAGTTTATATCCCGACTAACCATCTTTATATAGGCATGAATATAATCGCCAAAAAGGACGATATAATCGAAACCGGTTTGAAGGTGGAGCAGGGAATACAGATTGTTCTTTCGGCGGGGATAGCGTTTCCCGAAAAATTGTAATATAAAAAGAATCGGTTTTTAAATGCATAATAGATTTTATATCGAGGAGAAAATAGAGAGTTATCCTGGTAAAGAGATTATTTTGGAATCGATATCCGCTCACATTAAAGCATTTCGCAAAAAAATAGGCGACGAAATTAAACTCTTCGACGGCTTAGGTACGGTTTATTCTGCTAAAATAGTTAAGATTTCCAAGAAAAATATTAATATCGAGTTGATATCAAGCAATAAATATTCGGAAGATAATATTAAAATTTATCTTTTCCTGCCCCTTATAACGTCTCATATAATGGACCAGCTTATCGCAAGGGTCTGCGAACTCGGCGTAAGCAATATTTTTCCCGTTATTACGGAAAGGTCGATTAAATTAAAAAATGAAAAAGAAATAAACTCTAAACTGTCTAAATGGGATAAAATTTCAAGAGGGGCTATGATTATTGCAGGAAAAAATTTTTCCACCGTTATAAACAAACCTATCGGGTTAACCGACGCTTTTAAGTCGGCGGAAAATTTTAACGCAAAATTAATAGCTTCTCCCGATGCCGATTTACCGTTAAAAAATTATATAGAAAGTCTCGATTTGAAAAAAGATAACATTTTTATAGGGATATTTATAGGTCCGGAAGGCGATTTTTCACAGTCGGAATTAAAATTATCAGAAGAATACGGTTTTACGCCGGTTAAATTGTCTAATTATATTATGAGTACGTTTGTCGCTTGTATTTATTCAGTTTCAAATTTACTTTGTTTCGCTTTTTCGGATACTAATTATGCGTCTTAAGTTTATAGAATTGTTCGGATTTAAAACATTTCCCGATAAAGTAAGAATACCTTTTCATCCCGGCATAAATATAATAGTAGGCCCTAACGGATGCGGCAAAACTAATATTGTAGATGCCGTCAGGTTTATTCTCGGAGAACAGAATTTAAAAGACTTAAGGCTCAAGAATATGAACGATATAATCTTTCACGGTTCTAATATACGCAATCAGTCGTCCGTCGCGCTATGCAGGGGGGTATTCGAAAACGATTCAGGCGGCAGTTTCAGGTATAAAGATTTTTCGGAAATAATGGTGGAGAGAAGGCATTTTAAGAATAATGAAACCGAATACAGAATTAACGGAATTTCGGTCCCTTACAGGCAGTACTTAGATTTTTTCAACGAAAGCGGTTTATCGAAGCATTATTCTATAATAGATTCTTCCAAAATTAACGCGCTCTTAAATTATAAACCTAATGAATTAAGGCTTTTTTTCGAAGAAGCGTCTGGAATAACGAAATATAAAATTCAAAAAAAATCGGCATCGAAAAAACTTGAAGCGGCCGTAAACAATCTTCTTAGAATAGGCGATTTGTTTAACGAAGTTAACATGCAATTAGGCTTTTTGGAAAAGTCGTCAAAAAGATTAGACGAGTATAAAAAACTCGAAGCAGAAAAAAGCCGTTACGAATTAGCTTTATACTTTAGAACAAAAAGAAAAATAATGTCGGAAATAGATAAATATAAAGAAGAGCTTGAAAATTATTCCTTACAGCTTGCGGCGGCCTCTGCAAAAGAAAGTTCTATCCTTAGCGCTATAACCTATGCAAAAACCTCTTTCGATAAGACGGAAGCGGAATATAAGCTTCTATCGGATAAAAAAAATGGATATTTAGTGGAACTTGCGAAACTTAATTCAGATATAGAATATGATAAGATAAAAATAAATAGTTTAGAATCTGAAATTTCAAGAAAAGCCCAAGAAATTGAAGAGCAAACACGGTCAAAAAATATAAACGCAGAAAAATTATCTAATTTGAAGAATAATTTGGCGGCAAATGAATCGAATCTTAAAAATATCCGCGAAAAATTAAATATTTCAAATCAATCGGTTGCGGAGAAAAGAGGTTTAGTAATAAAAACAAAAGAAGGAATAGAAAATATAAACGACGAAATATTCGAAATTATAGAAAAATCCCAGAATGATAACAATAAATTACTTTTTAACAGCAAAAACATTAAAAATATTGAAACAAGAATTAACGATATAAAAAACCTCATGTCTAAAATTTCTGCCGAAATAGAAGAGGCGGGTTTCGCTTTAAATGAAAAAATAAAATTGCTCAAAGATAACGAAGCGATTATCGAAATTTTAAAAAAGGATAATTCCGATAGCAAAATTAAGATGTCTGAATTGTCCGGACAGCTTAACGAATATGGAAAAAGAAGGGACGGATTAGAGAAAGAACTTTTAAAAATAGACATCGAGATATCCAGGATAGCCGATTTTATAGATAACAGGGAGGCGTTTTCGGAAGGAACCAAAAATTTTTTAAAGGCAGAGAAAGATTACGAAGCCTATCCTTTATCTGATCTTTTAGATATTGAATCGGGGTTCGAAAATGCCGTATTAGTAGGTGCCGGCGAGATACTAGAAGCAGTTTTTGTCGATAATATGGAAGATGCGGAAAAAGCATTAAACTATGTGAATAATAATAAAACGGGAGAAATAAAAATTTTCGTTCCCGGTATGAAGAAGGAAAAGCTCTTTAAGCCGGAAAATTCGGCAGAAAATATAACGGGGCAATTAGACCTCATACCGTTGAAAGATAAAATTGCTTTAAGCCGGAATAATTTGCTTTCAGAGGATGTAGGCATTAATTTTTATTATTGTAATAGTAAAAACGATATTCTGGAATATATTAACAAAACCGGTTTTTTTCCTGAGGTAAATATTATTACCGCCGACGGCGTAATGTTTTTTTCCGACGGGTTTATTGCCGCCGGTAAAAATAAAAGTCTCGAAAGCCAAAATTTATTTATCAACAAAAAGAAATTATCCGAATATAAAAAAATCAGGCTTGAAAAACAAAATGAATTCGACCAGGAGGAATCGCTGTTTAATTCAAAGCAGGTCGAAATTAGCGGACTCGGCGTTAAAATAGACAATCTTAGCGGGGAAATTAAGTCTAACGAGATGACGGGATTAACCGTAAAAAACGATATTAAACACTTGGAAAGCTTGTTAATTAAATCAAAAGAAAGGCTCAATATATTGGTTAACGAGCATAACAATCTTGAAAATGAAAGAACGGCAAGCATTAAAGAAGAGGGAAATTTAAAAGAAGAAATTTTAATTTTGGAAAACGAACTCAAATTAAAATCCGGCGAGAAAAATAGTATAGAAAAAAGGCTTCAGGATTTTGAAAGCGAATTTGAAAAGGCTAAAGAAGACGAAACCGCACTAAAAATAGAGATAAATTCTGCCGAACAGAATATTAATTTTCTCAGGAAGCAGATTAGAGATTTAGAATCCAATATTTTAAATTATGGGAAAAGGATAAAATCCTTGATTGAGCAGAGGGAAAAAACGTCGTTAGACTTAGAGGATACTATTAAAGATTTATCGTCTAAGCAAAAAAATATAGAAATTATAGGCGAATCTTTAAAA
>JAJZLA010000051.1 GCA_021803845.1 bacterium
GTTTATCTTCGGATGTTTTAACGCTTAAGCCGCGGCCGCCGGTATTTTTTCCCGCCGGCAAACCTTCGCCGCTCCATATGTTTATTTCCATTTAATCCGCTCCCTTTTGCCTTTTCTATTCATTTTTAATATGTATAATAATATATCAAACGAATGTTGCGGCATTATGACGATAATGTTTCGTTTTCGTTAAATTTTCGTTAAAAATATGTTAAAAAAAAGTCTTAGATATGATAAGATATGAAGTCACGGCATATATATATTAAAATTATTAAAAATTAATAAATCAGAACCGGCAGATTCCGAATATGGACAGAAATATATATATATATAATACGCTTTCACTCTCGAAGGAGCTTTTCAAGCCTATAAACGAGGACAGGGTTTTAATGTACGTATGCGGAATAACCGCATACGACCTGTCGCATATCGGCCATGCAAGAGCTTATATTACTTTCGATATAATCTACCGTTATTTAACGCGGCTCGGTTATAACGTCGTTTACGTCAGAAATTTTACCGATATAGACGATAAAATCATAAAAAAAGCAAACGATGAAAATTCGACGGTAGAAAAAATCTCCTCGAAATATATAGGCGAATACCATAAAGATATGGACGCCCTTTATGTTTCAAAGCCGGCTTACGAGCCTAAAGCGACGGAAACTATTCCCGAAATGATAAATTTGGCTTCGGGTTTGATAAAAAAAGGCAATGCTTACGAGATAAACGGAGACGTTTTTTTCAGAGTCGCTTCTTTTAAAGATTACGGCAAACTTTCCCATAAAAATATAGACGAGCTTATCGCGGGTTCCAGAATACCGGTAAATGAAGAAAAGGAAAATTTTCTCGATTTTGCCCTCTGGAAAAAATCTAAGGAAGGCGAGCCGTCGTGGGACAGTCCTTGGGGGAAAGGCAGGCCGGGATGGCATATAGAATGTTCCGCAATGAGCATGAAGTTTCTCGGCGAAAGCATCGATATACACGGAGGAGGCTCAGACCTTATATTTCCCCATCACGAAAACGAGATAGCCCAGTCCGAAAGCTATACCGGCAGAAATTTTGTAAATTACTGGATTCATAACGGATTTGTCAACATAAACAGCGAAAAGATGTCGAAATCCCTTAAAAATTTTATTACTATAAGGGACGTTCTCGATAAATTTCATCCGGAAGCCCTGCGCCTCTTTTTTATGTTTACTCATTACAGGTCTTTCATAGATTTTTCGTTTGAAGGCGTAGAAAGCGCGAAGCAGAGCCTGCTCAGGCTTTATCAGGCGGTAAATCTTTACGGAGAATTTAAAAAATTAATGGGAGAAAACCGCATAACCTTAAAAAAAGGCGGCGCTTCCGCAAAGGCGGAAAATATCGAAAATTATACGAACGATTTTTATAATTCGCTCAACGACGATTTTAACACCGCTAAGGCTGTATCGGTCATATTCGACCTCGTAAGAAAAACAAATAAAATAATTAACGATTCTATGGCGCAAAGTTTTATAAATTCGGAAGATGCGGTATTTTTAGACTCTGCCGCGGCGTTTATCAAAGAATCGCTTACAGGCATATTCGGGCTTTTAAACGAAGACCCCAAGAGGTTTATCGAGTCCAATTCTGCGGATATTGCGGCGGACGGCGGCGGCGAAGTTTTAATAAGCGGGGAAGAGATAAAAAAACTTATAGACGAACGAAACGAATTCAGGAAAAATAAAGACTACGGTTCGGCGGACGGAATCAGGAAGCTCCTTCTCGAAAAGGGCGTCGTATTGGAAGATACCGGATTCGGAACTACTTATAAATTTACCGGGACGAAACGGCAGTAATTAAACGGAATTATGCGCTTGACAAAGCAAGATTGGTTCCATCTTTGCCTGCATAAAAGCCGTTGGCTTTTATAAACGCAGACAAAGATATGCTGGACTCCGTCCGCTAACGCTCGCAATGACAATATGCAGTCATTGCGAGGAGTCGAAGACGACAAAGCAATCTCGCGGTTATTATGATAAATACCCAATCATTGTTTTACCAAGTGCATAATTCAGTAATAAAACAGGGGTTAAATTAATTATGAACGTTAAAGAAATGGCGGAAGAATTTCTTGTATGCCCGAAATGCCGCGGCAGTCTCATTTATAAAGAGTCTAAAGAAAAAGAAATGCTTATCTGCAAAAATTGCAGGGTTTATTACCCGGTCGAAGACGAAATACCGATTCTCCTGGCGGAAGATGCAAAAAATATTGACGAATCCGGTATAAATATAGACGAACTTTAATGAAAATATTTGCAAAATTAAAGCAGTTTTTTTATTTAAACGAAGATTTTTTCGTCAGGGCACAAAAATATTCTCCGGAGGCGGCACACGGAGCGGCTGATTCCGCAAGACCAAAAAGGATATGGCTTTATGCCGAATCTCTCGGAGAGTTCAGGCTTGCCGCCCGCATAACGGATATTATAAAGTCCCTATTATCCGTAAAAAATTTCCCGCCTCCGGTTTTTTTTATTAGTTTTAAAACGTTTTCGGCGCTGTCTCTCGCGCAAAATAATAAAGACGGCGGAATATTATATTTTTTTCATCCTTTTCCGGGATTTAGGGCAATTTTTAAAAAATACGCGTCCGCCGTAAAACCGGATTATTTTATCTCCGTCCAGCATCCGGTTTCCAAAAAATTAGTCAAGGAACTCTTGGACCCGGCTTTAGGGACAAAATTGATTTTTATGGGAATAAGTCCCTCAGGTTTAAAAAAGATGGATATAAAATACGGAGAACGGGAAATCCCCGCCGGTTTTTCTTTGTCTGCGGCGGTTTCCGGCGCCGAGAGCGCCGAATTAAATATCCTGCCTCTGTCTTTAAAATACGCATCCTGTTTTGAAGCAGTCGAAAATCATAATGATTACGGGCAGTCATTACCGGCGCAGAGAATCAATCCCGCCATAGTAATATCTTTTGTTTCCGTTCACAAAAAAGAATCCGGCTTTATTTTAAAACTTTTGAAAGAAATTATTTCCGACGAAAGCTTGGGGCAAAAATTTAATTTAAAATTTATTTTTGCTCCCAGAAATATAAAAAATTCGCGAAAGCTCTTTAAAGAGGCGGCTAAAATAGGCCTCAATCCGTTTTATTACCGCGGAAAAGGCGAAAAGACGAACGGAGAAAACAAGGAAAGAAAAGAAAACGAAGGCGTATTAGGAGGGTTTTTGAAATCCGGCTGGAGCGGTTCCGGCGGAGGAGTTAAATCCCTAATAGTCGATAAATATGGGATACTGGACGAGATATATCCCGTTTCGGACATAGTTTACGTCGGCAAAAGTTTATTCAAAAGCGAACAAGGCGGTCATAACGTTTTGGAGCCGGCTTCATACGGCAAAACAGTAGTAACCGGTTCATATGCCGTAAATTTTAAGGATATAATAAGCGAAATGGTCCGCTTCGATGCAATAACCGAGACGGACGAAAAAAACTTTAAGGATATTTTGGTAAAATTAATTAAAGATGAAAAACTCAGGAGCGAAACCGGAAAAAACGGGTTAAAATTCTGCCTTCAAAAAAGAGAAGAATTTGAAACCTATTTCAAAAATTATTTAACGGAAATAGTTGTATAATAAGGGGACAGAATTGAATTCTGTCCCCGTCGCAAATTGGAAACGAATAGGAAACGCAAATAGGAAACTAAATTTATGAACATTGCCGTCTTTATCGTATCTTCAAGGCTGTTTTTAGTTTTTGCCATTGTTTTATTAGTGCTTATTTATTTCAGGATAAAATTTTTTAAATTAAAAGTAGATTTTTTAAGCGGCAAAAACGAAAACCGCCCCGCCCCGAAACTTTTCGAGATAAACGGAATAATTCATTTTCATACCGTATATTCGGACGGCTCAGGACGCATAGAAGACCTCATAGAAACCGCTAAAAAACTTAAAGCGGACTTTCTCGTTTCCTCCGACCATAACACGCTTAAGCCTAAATCGGACGGACTAGAAGGTTATTACGGGAGGCTTCTATATTTTGCCGCGGAAGAAATAAATACGGAATTCGGACATCTTCTTGCGCTCGGCATAGAAAAAGAGATAAAAAGAGGAAAATATAAAGAGATTTTATCGGATATTAAAAGGCAGAACGGCGCCGCCGTGATATGCCATCCCTATAACTGGTGGACTCCGTGGAAAAATTTTAAAGTTAAAGGATACGACGGCATCGAAATTATCAATCTGGATTCGCAATGGAGGGGAATGAACCCTTTATATATAGTCGCAGTCATTCTGTCATACCGCATAAATCCTTTCTATGCCTTGCATTTCTTATCGCATAAACCGGTAAAGACGATAAAATTCTGGGACGGCGTCCAGAAGCACAAATCTATGAAGACGGGCATAGCGGCGGCAGACGCACATTCAAACGTAAAACTAACGAAAAAGCGCAGAATTAAATTCCCTAAATATTCAGAACTTTTTTCCGTCGCGAGGACGCATATCCTGCTTGACGGAAGGCTGTCCGGCGATTTATCCGGGGACAAAAAGAAAATAACGGAAGCCGTGAAAAAAGGAAGGTGTTTTTTTTCCTTCGACCTGTTCGGAATTCCGAAAGGGTTTTATTACTATGCCTCTATCGGGGGAAAATATTATTTCAGCGGAGATTCGGCTGATGCATCAGCCGAAGCCCGGCATATAGACAAAAACGGTAAAAATGTTATAATATATTCCGGAATCGATATAAATCCGAAAAAAAATCCTTATATAATAAATTTATTCCGTAACGGCAAAAAGATATTTTCTTCAAAAAACGGCGGACTGGTTTATGAAATAAAACCGGTTTCGGATATCCCGTCTTTTTACAGGGTCGAGATAGACGTTTATTTCGGGCGGAAAAAAATAACGTATCTTTATTCGAATAACATAGAAATATATTAATTTATATTTATAAAATTATGAAAAATCTTCAGGGCGCAGATATCGAAAAATTAGACCGGGAATTCGTCTGGCACCCTTTTACGCAGATGTCGGACTGGGAAAAAGAGCGGAATATCCTTATAGAAAGAGGAGAGGGGGTTTACCTGTACGATATTTACGGAAACAAATATATCGACGGTGTGTCGTCTTTATGGGTAAACGTCCACGGACACAATAATCCAGAACTGAACTCGGCGCTAAAGGAACAGCTCGATAAAATATCGCACAGCACCCTTTTAGGGCTTGCAAACGTGCCGTCCGCGGTTCTTGCCGAAAAACTTATCGAAATCGCGCCTAAAAACCTTAAAAAAGTTTTTTATTCCGATTCCGGTTCGACTTCGGTAGAAATTGCGGTCAAGGTTGCGTTCCAGTATTTCAGGCAAAAAGGGCCGGCGTATAAAAACAAGAAAAAAATTATCGCCGCTACGTCGGCTTATCACGGCGACACCTTGGGAAGCGTTTCGTTAGGAGGCATCGAACTTTTCCATTCCATTTACAAACCACTGCTATTTGAAACGGTCAGGATTACTTATCCTTACTGCTATAGATGCCCTTTCAATCTTAAGCATCCCGATTGCGGGTTGTACTGCGCCAAAGAAGCCGAAAAAATAATAAAAGTCCATGCCGAGGAGTCCTGCGCGCTCATAATCGAACCTATGCTCCAGGGGGCTTCTGGAATGATAACAATGCCCGCGGGATATATGAAAAAAATAGAAAGGGCGTGCAAAGACAACGGGGTTATTCTGATACTCGACGAAGTAGCCACAGGTTTCGGAAGAACCGGAGAAATGTTTGCCGCTTTCCACGAGGATATTTCGCCCGACGCTATGTGTATTGCAAAAGGCATAACAGGGGGTTATCTTCCCATGGCGGCTACGCTCTTCACTAAGGAAATTTACGACGGGTTTCTCGGAAACTATCAAGACAACAAAACTTTTTTTCACGGGCATACATATACCGGAAACCAGCTGGCATCCGCATGCGCCGTAAAATCGCTCGAAATGTTTAAAAAATACGGACTGCTTAATAAGATGAAACCCGTTATAGCCCGTCTCAACGAGCTCCTTAAAGATTTCCGGCAGTTGGAAAACGTAGGAGACATTAGAAATATCGGCCTTACGGCTGGCATAGAATTAGTTAAAGACAAAGATACCAAAGAGCCGTTTGAAGCCGGAAAGAGAATCGGGCATAAGGTCGTTCTTAACGCGCGGGAAAGAGGAGTAATAATAAGGCCTCTGGGCGACGTCATCGTAGTAATGCCGCCTCTCGTCATAGACGAAGGCACGCTCGAAACTCTTATGTCGGCAATTTACGATTCCGTTAAAGCGGCTGTGAAAAATTAGCAACTATTACGGGGCAGTTTAATTCGTTATAATGGCGTAAAGAATTCTGCCGCTATGTTAGTAATTTGAGTCAAATAAGTCATTGCGAGCGAAGCGAAGCAATCTAAATTTTCTTATAAATATAAAAGACGAGATTGCTTCGCTTCGCTCGCAATGACAATAAACTATACTAAAATTAATAAATAAGTTATGAATTTAAACGCATTAAATAAAGGCTATATAGGCGTATTTATTTCATGGGCCCTTTCCATGGGACTGATGTATCCGGGCATTATTTTTTTAATGATTCTGGAATCATGCGCCCTTCCCGTTTCTTCCGAATTGGTTCTCGGCCTTTCGGGATTTTTATCGGGGGAGGGGAAAATAAACTTTTATCTTGCCGTTTTAAGCGCAACGCTAGGCACCTTTATCGGCGCGTCTCTGCTTTATTATATCGGGAAAAAAGGCGGCAGAAGGCTGATAGAAAAATACGGAAAATATTTCCTCATCAGCAAAAACGAACTCGATAAAGCTGAAATATGGTTTAATAAATACGGCTCTATCGCGGTATTAGTCGGGGTATGCCTGCCGGTTATAAAAACTTATATAGGTTTTCCGCCCGGCGCGTCGCTTATGAATTATAAAAAATTCAGCATTTTTATAATATTAGGTTCGCTTATCTATAATACCGCCGTCGCATATCTCGGCCTCGTCGTAGGGCGCAATATCGGCGTTTTTATTCCGTATTTCAGGAAATTCGGAATTATTTTGATATTAGCCGTATCGGCGTTAATAATTATATATTTTTACAGGCACGTAAAAGCGGCGTTTAAAAACTGATATATTTATATTATTATTATGTTTTTCGGCAAAAATAAAAACAATCATCCCGCCGCCTCGGGACGTTTCGCCTCTTATGGCGAAATCGTTTCGAATTTTGCCTGTTACGTTTATAATTCCGGAATTTCTAAACCGGACAAAACAAATTCCCGCTCCGAAAAATTTTATTATTTTTTTGCGGTATCCGCCGTATCGCTCATCTTTGCAATAGTTATAACGATATTTTTAAACTCCGCCGCGCCCGCCGTCCGCAGTCCGTTTGAGATATCAGCAGAATATCTGATATCGTGGCTCGTTTTCTTTTTTATATTAGTCTTTGCGGGAAATAAAATAAGCGGGTTCAATAAAAGCCGCAAAGATTTCGGTTTTATCGCGCCCGGCGGCATTAAAAATACTCAGGAGGTTTTCATAAGCGAAAAAGCCTTTGAACTTGGAATTTTAAAAGGGGCAGGCAATAAAAAATATCCGGATGTTTTAATCGGATTAGACGAAAAAAAGAGATTCGAACATACGCTCATAGTTTCGCCTACGGGCGGCGGTAAAACGTCGCGGTATATAGTTCCGGGAATTGCCGCAGATGCGCGGTATTCCGGCATCTCGGTTTTCGCAATAGACATAGACGCCCCTTATTTGTTCGAATCCGTTAAAAACGCCTGGCTCGATGAGGGTAAAAAAGCCGTCCATTTCGACCCTTACGATTATGAAAGCTATGAAGGCTATGGAGTCCGCGAAGGCGGCGGCGCTGTCGGCGCAAAACCGGAAGGACGGCGGAAATATAACTGTAACGGAAGAAAAAGGGTCTGCTTCAACCCGCTGTTAGGTAAAGATAAAAAACCTTTACCGGACGAAAAGCTCCTCGGACTTTCTTCGATGCTTTTTCATTTAGACAGAAGCGATTTGAAGGGCGGGGACGTCCATGCCCATAAATATTATTCGAAAAGGTCTTCCGACCTTTTTTACGCCTGCCTTGTATATCTGAAATATAAATATGCGGCAAAATATTTCGACCTGCCGACGGTAAAATCTTTTTTTGAAAGAGGGGTTAAATTCATAGAAGGCGAAATCTTAAAATTTAACGGAGAAAACGCAAAAAATATAAAAAACTTATTCAATAACTTCTTGGAGCTTCCCGTTTATGAAAGGGCGAAAGTAATTACGGATATACTGAATAATTTAGACTTTTTAAACGACCCTCAAGCCGCAAGCCGCTTTAAATATAAGGAAGGCGAAGACTGTTTTTTTGCGTTTTCTCCGTTAAAT
>JAJZLA010000052.1 GCA_021803845.1 bacterium
TCCGCAGACAAACCGAAAAGTTTTTCGGTTTTTTTTGTATCGTTTTTTTTAGCGCTAACGTTATCCATTTGAATTTTGTTTGCTTTATTTTATTTTATTTCACGTTTTTTAAATTATTTATTTTAATTTTTATCTTTATCTTTCTTTTATATATTTAATAATAGATTGAAAAATATATCCTCCGTCTTCGCTTCCGAGAATCTTTTCGGAAGACCTTTCGGGGTGGGGCATTAACCCCATAATATTGCCGTTTTCGTTTGAAATGCCGGCAATATTATACATAGAACCGTTGGGGTTTGAAATTTCGGTTATAGCGCCGTTTTCGTCGCAATATTTAAAAATTACGGTATTTTTATGGTTTAAGCTTTCTATTATTTTCTTTTCGGCAAAATAGTTCCCGTCGTGATGGGCAATAGGCATTTTTAGCAAAGAGTCTTTTTTTAAAGCGCATGTAAAAGGCGTTTCCGTATTTAAGGTTTTTAAATAAACGTCTTTACATTCAAATTTTAAAGAATCGTTTGTAAGCATAACGCCGCTTAAAAGACCTGCCTCAAGAAGTATTTGAAAACCGTTGCAGATTCCTAACACTATACCGCCTTTATAGGCATAATCTTTAACGTATTCCATTACGGGACTTCTGGCGGCGAGAGCACCCGACCTTAAATAATCGCCGTAGGAAAATCCGCCGGGAATTACTATGAAATCATATCCGCCAAGATCTTTAATTTTATTTTTATGCCATATAAACGAAGCGCTAAGCCCAAATACTTCGTTCAAAACCCTATATACGTCGGCATCGCAGTTTGAACCCGGAAAAACCGTTATGCCGGCTTTTATTTTTTTATTGTTCATAAGTAATATTTAATTTTATTTAATTTCTATAGTAAATTCTTCTATCAGGGGATTTGACAAAATCTTTTCGGAAATTTCTTCTGCCTCTTCTTTTAGAGAGGCATGCCCGTCTTTTACTTCCCCGGCAAAATCGACTTCGATATACTTGCCTACCCTTACGTCTTTTACGTTATCGTAACCGGAGGATTTAAGAACCGACAAAACGGCTTTGCCCTGAGGGTCTAATACTTCATCCTTCAACATAATTTTTATAAAAGCTTTTTTATTCATTTTTTCCTCGTTTACCGTTGTTACCGTTACCATTTTATTCCGCATTGTATCTGTCGAAAATATAGTTAATATGTTTAAAGTAATAATTAATATCGAATAATTCGTCTATTTCTTGAGCCGTAAAATGCTTAGAAACGTATGCATCTTTTTTTAACAGTTCGCTGAAATCTATCTGCGAACGGATGCTTTCGTGGGCAAGACCCTGTACTATTTTATAAGCATCTTCTCTTAATATTCCTTTATCGATAAGAGCCAGCAAAACTTTTTGAGAAAAAATAACGCCTTTAGTCAAATTTATATTCTTTAACATATTTTCTTCTTTGACTATTAAATTTTCGATCAAATATGTTAACTGATGAACTATATAATATACTAAAATCGTAGAATCCGGCGCAATTATTCTCTCGACGGACGAATGGGAAATATCCCTTTCATGCCAGAGCGGTATATTTTCAAGCGATGCTATAAGATTAGAACGGACTACGCGGGAAAGCCCGCAAATGTTTTCGGATACTATAGGATTTTTTTTGTGCGGCATCGCGGAAGAACCTTTCTGTCCGGGCGCAAAAGGCTCTTCGGCTTCGGCAACTTCCGTCCTCATTAGATGCCTGATTTCTAAAGCTATTTTTTCGCATGACGCGGCAAGAGAAGCAAGGGAATAAAAAGCATCCGCATAAACGTCTCTCTGTATAACCTGATTAGACAAAATATGTTTAAGCCCGAGAATATCGAGAGCCGTTTGTTCTACTTCGGGCGAAATATTGGCATAATTCCCTACGGCTCCTGACAGCTTGCCGAAAGATACCGATTTTATCGCTGTTTTTATTCTCTCTTCGGCTCTTTTAATTTCTTCATAAAATATAAGAAGCTTAAATCCGAATGTTACCGGTTCCGCATGTATTCCGTGGGTTCTTCCCATTACCGGCGTATGTTTATACCTTACGGCCTGATTTCTTAAAGATTCTCTTAAGCTTTCGGTTTTTTTAAGTATTAATTCGAGAGATTCCTTTAGCAGTAAAGAAAAAGATGTATCTCCCACATCCGAAGAAGTAAGTCCAAGATGAATAAATCTAGAATCTTCGCCGACATATTTTGCGACGTTTGTTAAAAAAGCTATGACGTCGTGCTTTGTAACGTTTTCTATTTCCTGTATCTCGTTAACGTTAAACTTAGCTTTCCGAATTATATTTTCATAAGAAGTATCGGGGATTTTTCCTATTTTATTATAAGCCGTACATACGGCAAGTTCGACCTTCAGCCAGGTCATGTATTTATTTTCAAGCGACCATACTTTGGCTATTTCCGGAAGAGAATATCTTTCTATCAAATTTAGACCTCCTAATTACTTTTATCGTTTATCTTATTTAGATATCGGTCAACTGCACCGGATTTCGTCCGATCTTTTATTTTTTTGTAGCGATAGCTATTTTATACAATCCATGCTCTATGCTTAATCCCATTACGTTTACTATGCTTGCGGCAGTAGATTTTTTATCCGCTTTTATAATTATAGTGGCGTTTCCCTGAGACTTTTTAACGTCTTTTAAAAATAAAGACAATTCTTTCAGCGAAAGCTCTTTATTTCTGTAATATATCTTACCTGACTTGGTAATATAAAGCGTAACCGGTTTTTTTGAAGAAGCAAAAGATTTTACTCCTGATTTCGGCAGATGAATTTTTATGCCGTAATTTGAAGTAAAAGTCGTTGTCATCATAAAAAATATTAACAGGGTTAAAAATACGTCAACCATGTTAATAACATTAATTATAGGATCGGGCTTTCTTTTAGACGTAAATTTCATTTTACTTGTTTTATATAATCGGCGCTAATTATGATTATAATAAAATTATTTTCACTCGGCTTTAATAAAAGATATAACCCTTGACGCGGTATCTTCCATAACCGCTCCAAAGTTAAACGCTTTAGAAGCAAAATATTTAAAAAACAAAAAAGATACTATGGCTATTATAAGTCCGATAGCCGTTGAATACAATGCCTCTGAAATGCCGAGCGCAAGAAGATGCGGATTTGCTATGCCGTTTCTGTATGATACGGCGCTGAGAGCCTTTATCATGCCTACTACGGTTCCAAGCAGACCCAATAACGGAGATATAGTGGTAATAGCGCTGAGTCCTTCTAAATTTTTTTCAAGATCTAAGTATGCCCTTTTGCCGGATTCCTCAACCTCTAATTTAACGGTATCTATAGGATTTTTATAGTTGTCTATGATAGAAAGATAAATTTTAGCTATAGGCGTTTTTGCCGTCATGCACATACCTTTAGCCTTTTCTATGTCCCCGTTTTTTAGAGATTTCTCTACATTGGCAAGAAAATCTTCCGGAAAAATTTTGGATTTCCTAAGGCTGTAAAAACGTTCAATTATTATTGCAAGTGCAATAACCGAACATAGTATTAAAGGATATAAAAAAAATTCCGTAAGCAGTTCACTTTGATTAAACATAATACTTCACCCTCACCTTTTTAAATTCTTTAGTGCTTTCGAGAGCGTCGAAATCATTAAGCCCTGTTAGAGAAGAAATTTTATTCATAATGCTCCATGCTTCGTCTTTTGATTTTGCATGTATCATAGTAAATATATTGTATTCCCATCTTCCGGGATAAACCGGCCTAAGATAACAGTGTGAAACTTCTTTCATGGAAGACATAATTTCGCCGTTTTTATCGGCTTCTTCACTGTTTGTTTTCCATATTCCCATAAGATTGCAGCTAAACCCAGCTTTTTGATGATATAAAACGCAGGCAAATCTTCTCATTTTTCTTTCGCTTATAAAATTTTTTACGGTTTCAAGTAATTTTTCCTGAGAAATACCTAAAACCTCAGACATATTCTTAAAAGGTTCATGAGTAATTTCTATATCTTTTTGAAGTTCTCTTATGCAGGCTTTTTCAAATTCGGAAATTTTTATTTCCAAATCTTTTTTAAAATCTTCATGGGAAAAGAACTTAAAAGAAGAAGCATCGTCAGCTCCAGTCATATCAAAATTAACGCCGATTTTATAAAGTTTCAGGGTAGGGAGAATAAGATAGTCTTCCGCGCCCGATTTTTCCGAGAGCTTTTTTATTTCTTCTTCAAGCGAGTATTCGCAAGGAAGAGTTATTGTAAACCATATATTATATTTGTGGTTTCTTAGATAATTATGACTCACTCCGCTATGTGAATTTATTATTACGGCAGCCGAATCCGCCGATTTATCGGCTACTTTAAAAGCAGCAAGAGTGCTTTTATAGCCGATATTGTGCGAATCGAATATTGCGCTTATCTGTCTGATAATTTTACCGTTCTTCATGCGCAGTATTCTGTCTATTACTTCATCTTCTTTAATGCCCGTAATATTAGCAATTTCTAAGAAAGGGTGTTTGGCGATAGGAAAATCGGCCTGAAGAATATTTAATATTTTTCTGTCTGTAAGTTCAAGTTCCATAGATTTTAAATTCGGCAAAATATAATTAATAATTTTATTTATATAGATTATAACAGTTTAGCCGAATGACCGTCAAGAAAAAAGAAAACCCCCAATCGTATTAAATTTTAACGATTGGGGGGGGTTTCAAACAATTTTTTGCGTTATCTTTTAGTTTTAAATTATCCTCGGACGATTACTTTAAAGACTCAAGATATTTTGCAATAGTATTAACATCTGAAGCCGGCATGCCTTTGTGATTCGGCATAATAGCCATATAGGACTTTCCGTTAAGAGTAACCGTACTTCCCGAAGCAAAATGCGCTCCGGGATTTACTATCTGCGTTTTAATCCATGAAAGGCTCCTCTGGGAACCTATATGAGAAAGATTCGGACCTACTTGCCCGCCATGTCCGTCTATAGTGTGGCAGGCTATGCATCCTTCCGACCTGAATAACGCCGGTCCAGAAGCGGCAAAAGCCGAAACCGCAAACGACGAAACTCCTGCAAATACTAAAGCGGCAGCAATTAATTTACCCATTTTTGAAAACATTGTAATTCACCCCCTTTTTTTTAATAAATATTATTATATCTCAATAATATTTTAACAATAACAGCAATCAATAAAAAGTTAAAGCACAAAAATACTAAAATTTAAAAAATTAAATAGGTTAAAAATTATAATTATTTTATTTAGGGTATATCAGGTATTTTTTAGCAATAAAGTTTTGTTTGTCCGAAGAGCCGCAAGATAACAGCGGTTTCGGACAAACAAAACAATAGATAAATTATTTCAAAGATTCAAGATAATTTGCAAGAGCGTCGACTTTTGAAGCGGACATATGCTTATGCGATGGCATAATAGCAGTATAAGATTGTCCGTTGATAGTTACGGAACTGCCAGACGCAAAATGAGCGGAAGGATTTGTAATCTGAGTTTTAATCCAAGAAAGGCTTCTTTTGCTGCCGACATGAGAAAGGTCTGGTCCTACCGAACCGCCCTGTCCGTTAATCGTGTGGCATGCAATGCATCCTTCGGAACTAAAAAGTGAAGAGCCGGTTGAAGCAAAAACTGTAGTAGCGCTAAAAATTAAAGCAGAAGCGATTAATAAAGACGAAATTACTTTTTTCATTTCCATAATAATTCTACCCCCTTAAAATTAATAAATTATTAATGCATTATTTCTTTATCCACATAATATTATACTAAAAAAAAAATTAAGTCAAGATTTTTATCTTTTTTATATATTTTTTTCTTGCATTTTTCGGCAAATAACATATAATAAAAAATCGTGTAAAAAATTTTATTTCTTTATTAAAATTTATTTGGGGATTTTAGTTCTCCGAAGGAGGTATGTAAAATGAATTCATTAGGAACGCATTTGCTTTTAGAATTAAAAAAATGCAAAAAAAATATCTTAGACGATCTAGAATTTGTAGAAACTGCAATGCTGGATGCGGCATCGGAAGCAAAAGCTACGATAGTCGAGCATAAATTTCATGAGTTTAATCCGTTTGGAATAAGCGGAATGGTTATTATTGCCGAATCTCATCTTTCTATTCATACATGGCCGGAATACGACTATGCGGCCGTAGATATTTTTACTTGCGGCGACATAATTAAACCTCAAGAAGCCGCCGAATTTTTAGTGGAAAGATTCGGTTCGTTAGAGCCGCAAATTATGGAAATAAAAAGAGGCCTTATATCTATTTACAACGAAGAGCTTCCTCATAAAGTACTATGCGAGGAGAAGCTCGTCGCCCGTTAGCGTGCAATTCCTCTTAAATTTTCGTCGAATTTGCCGTAATAAGATATTTTCTGAGAAGCCCCTGCATCTGTTTTTTTTAAATCTGCAAGGGCTTTTTTTATGCTTTCTTCAACGAACGGCTTTTTTAAAATAAAGCCGTTTGAAATATTTATAAGGTCTAATAAGGGAAGCATGACGAACAGGCGTTTAAAAATCTCTTTGTGCGGAATTTTTAAATCCGGCGAATCTATATGAATATATTTTTTTGAACTGACATTATAAGCAAAAAGAATATCTATATCTATAATCCGAGGCATATATCTTACGAAATATTCTTTTCTGCCCATAATTTTTTCGATATTTTTAAGAAACGACAGAAGTTCATGAAAAAAACTTGATAAGTCATCGATATTATTATGCGATTTCGACGGAATACTAAGAATAACCGCGCAGTTTAAAAAAAAGGGCTGATTTTCGTTTCCAACCGGAGAAGTTAGATATATGGACGAAACGCCTGAAATCTTTCCTTCGGACAGCAGACTTTTATGTTTAGGACTAAGCCCGCTTATAACTTTTGTTCCGCTTTTAATAAAATCCAATGCTTTTAATAAGTTAGACTCTTTATCGCCGACATTACTGCCTAATCCTAAACATACGATAAAATCTTCCTCGTCAAACTTAGAGCTTGCCAAATTCATGCTCCCATTCTTACTAAAGCTTCTTTTATGCGATTTTCGCTTATTGTTAATGAAAACCGCACAAAACCTTCGCCATATTCGCCGAAGCCTGAACCTGGCGTAATTATGATTCCGGTTTCGTTTAAGAGCGATACGGCAAAATCCTTAGAAGTCATGCCTGTTTTAGGAACATGCGCCCAGACGTAAAACGTTGCATCGGATTTAAATACTTTATAACCCAATTTTTCCAGACCGGACACTAAAAGTTCACGCCTTTTTTTATATATTTTATTATTATCCTCTACGGTTTTAAGTTCATTGTCTAATCCGTAAGCTCCGGCAAGCTGGATGGCTTGAAATACACCGGAGTCCAGATTTGTTTTAACTGCTCCAAGTCCTTTTATTATTTCTTCGTTTCCTGCCGCAAACCCTATCCTGAAACCCGTCATATTAAACGTTTTAGAAAGCGAATGAAACTCTATACCTGTTGCTTTTGCGCCGTTTGCTTCCAGAAAAGAATCGTTTCCTTTTTCGCCGGCATAAACTTCGGAATACGCAAAATCGTGAGCGACTATAATTTCATTGGTCTTTGCAAATTTTACTACCTCGTTGAAAAAATGCCTGTCCGCTGATGCGGAAGTGGGATTGTTCGGATAATTAAGAAACATAAGTTTTGCTTTTTTTAAAATATCGTTGGGTATAATTGAAAAATCAGGCAAAAAATCGTTTTCCTCTTTGAGCGGCATAATATAAGGGATGCCTCCTGCAAAAATAGTGCCTGCTCTGTAAACGGGATATCCTGGATCCGGTATCAAAACTACGTCGCCCGGATTAATAAAAGCAAGAGGTAAATGTCCTATTCCTTCTTTTGAGCCTATTAAAGACAGAACTTCCGTTTCGGGGTCAAGCATTACGTCAAATCTTTTTTTATACCAGTTCGAAACCGATTCCCTGAATTTTAAAAGACCTTCGTATGAAGGATATTTTTGATTTGCGTCTATTTCGCTTTCTTTCTTTAAAACATCGACTATTGCTTTCGGCGTCGGCAGGTCAGGATCTCCTATTCCAAAACTTATTATATCGACTCCTCTTGCTTTTACTTGAGACTTCAGTTTATCTATTTCCGCAAAAAGATACACGGGCAATTGTTTAAGTCTATCCGACTGATTAATGTGCATTGGTAGGAATCCTCCATGAAAGATAATTATTTTTATTAATATTTTATAATAAAATTTTTTCTAAGTCTATATATTTTAAAGCAAAGTCTTTGTGCACTTTTATTTCTCCGTATCGTTTTTCTTTAGGAATATAAGGGATTTCGCCGATAATAGGAACGTCGGTAAATAGATCGGA
>JAJZLA010000053.1 GCA_021803845.1 bacterium
ATAAAAAAATTAAAGCCTAAAAAATTTAAAAATATTATTTTAGAAGCTTTTAAAAATAGCCCTTTGCTTAAAGCTATTAATTTTTTATTTAAAAATTCAAAAGATGAAAAACAATTAGCTGACCAGGGATTATATCCAAATATTATTTTTCATGTAAAATACGGCTATAGATACGATATACAACCTGCCTTAGGAGGCTCGATAGGCCTTCAAATTCCGCTATATTTTAATCAGAGACAGTTTCCTGAAATCGACAAAGCGAAAAAAAATATGATTTCTACAATGTTTGCAAGAAGTTGGGAGTATAGCGGGGTGTCAAGAAAAATTTCGACATATTTAACAAAAATTAAAAAATATTATAAACTTTATGAAACCGAAAAGAAGATTTATCTTCCCGAATCGTCCCTTCTTTTGAAATTATATATAAACAGATATATATTCGGAAAAACCTCCGCTTTTGAACTTCTTAATTCGTTTAAAAAAATGGTCAAAGCGGAATTGCTGTCAAATAGCTATAAATTGAATTTCTTAATAAACAAAAGCGATTTAACGGCATCGTTAGGCAAAATAAATTAAAAAATTGAAATTATAATATGTTTAAAATAAAAAAAATTTTCAACGGCGTTAAAACGACGGCTGCTAAAAATAAATTAATTATTTCTGCGGTTTTAGTAGCAATACCGGTGATACTTTTTATTGCTTATAGATTCTTTATAATGCCGGTTATTTACTATAATAAAAAATTATACAATTTTTATAATTATAATATCGGTATTGGGAAAAGTAGCAAAATTCATCTATTAAAACTTGATAATATAAAAAAAATAAAGCCGTATTTTAGAACCATAAAAGAAATTAAAGTGTTTCCTACAATACGGGCAAGCGGCAGAACTACATTTGCATCTCCTCTTGTAAGAATTATTTCATTAAAATTCGGCGGCTATATATCTAAAATATATGCCGACAAAGCTGGAATTAAAGTTCATAAGGGAATGCCCCTGTTTTTGCTTTATAGTCCGTCTTTAATCGATGCCGAAAACGATTATGTTCTTGATTATAAAAATTATCTAAGGCTTAAAAATACTTCTTTTAAATCGCAGGCAGAAACAATTTATTTATCCGCCGAAAAAAAACTTTTATTCTGGGGAATAAATAAATATCAGCTTAAAAAAATAGAAAAAGATAATAAAATTATAAAACAAATTCCTATATATTCACCTATAAACGGAATTGTAGTCAAAAAATTAATTTCTGACGGCGGTTACGTTAAGCCAAGCGCAAGACTTTACGAGTTGGCCGATATATCAAAATTATGGATGAAAATATTTATAAACGTTCGAGATTTAAAATTTATTCATATTGGAAAGCGTGTTTCGTTAAGATTTACATATTATGGAAATACGATTTTTCACGGTATAATTTCATACATTTATCCATATACTTTTAAAAAAGGGAAATTTATTAAGGCTAGAATATCTATAGATAATAAAAAGGATATCTTGAAAATTAATTCATACGGAAATGTATATATAAAAATGCCTTATAGCAAACGTTTGGTTGTTCCGATATCCGCGGTAGCGCATATCGACCATAAAGACATTGTCCTTATTTATAATAAAAATAAAAACGTTTTTCAGGCTAAAAGTATTATCGTCGGAACAAGATACGGAAGCTATTATTCCGTTATAGAGGGGCTGAAATCTAATGAAACGGTCGTTGACCTGAAAAATTTAAACAAGGTAAGCGTTAATAAAGCCGAAAAAATATATCATTATCTTATTTTATCTTCCGTGAAAATAAAATCTTTATAAACAAACCGCATAGTAATTATTTTGTTTTTTTACTCCATATTACGCGGAAACGACTTATCTTTGGAAATATTTAAATTTATTTATCGTCGTTTCCGCGTAAACTAATGCAAATTCACTCTATTTATGCAGAAAATAAATTTTCTTTTGGCAAAATTAAGCGATAAACTTTAATATAACTATTTATATTATAATTATATAAAAGATAGTCCGTTAATTTTATTGTTTTTAATTACCGTTTTAATATATATAAATCTTCCGCTTTTTAATAATAATTTCCAAACATAAAATTTGACGCCTGATAGTTTTAACGCAGTCATATATTGAATATTATAACCGTTTTTTAATTTCAATTTATTATTTAAAGAGTTTGAAACTTTATCGAAATTAGTTTTAGTTATATTTTTTTTCAACGATGATGACGTAGTTTTAATAAATTTAGTGTAATTTTTTTTTGCCAAAGCATTGACAGCTTTTGATACCACTTTTTTTACTGTCTTAATATGGGCTGGACTTACATGTAGTTTCACCGGCTTATTTGCATAATAGTTATTTGAATGCATAGTTGGACGTGCCGCAGGGGCATCGTATTGGTTTGAAGAATTGTTGCTAGAAGCAGGCACATTAGATTGCTCCTGTGAATTTAACATAGCATTGGCATTTACTCCGCCAAATGCAAAAAACGACATCAATGCAATTAAATAAATAAATAGTTTCACTTTAACCTCCCCTTTTAAATTAATTTGATTTAAGTTTATTTAATCTTAGCATATACATACCCCGTAAAGATATGCATGCGATAATATATAATAATATAAATAAGATTATTATTTTAGAAATTATTATTATATTATATAGATGTTTAATCCGAATAAAACAATGTACGCGGAAATTACATTTAATTTTAGTAAATGTAATTTTTAAAAGATTGATGAATGATTAAAATAAAAATATAATACTTTACGAACAGTAAATAAAATTAATTATTCATTACAGGTTATCATAAAAATTATACAATGTCAAATGAAGGGCAACACTGTGGAAATAGTCTTATACTTGTTCACGCGCACTTAAGGCTAATTTATCCTAAAATTTTTTAAACAATCCACCCGCCTTCCTTATTCGTTATCAGGCTGACGAAGGCGGGTGAGTAAAATAGCGTCGACCGCGCTTATTTGCAGGATTTGCAGGAATAGCACGAATCCTTCATTCCATAACCTTCCATGATTGAACTATAAAATTCTTCAGCGGGAATTTCATGAAATAATGGGACATTATAAGTCTTTTTCATAGATTTCACCTCCTTATTTTATTGACATGCAAAAATTATTCTCCAAGCCGATTTGAAGCGGCTTATAAAGGCATGAGATGCCTCTCCTCGTCTTCCAGTTTTACATTGCGATTAGATAAGTATAACCTTCATTTATTTTTTTAAAAATCTGCAATGTTCCGCTAGGAATTATTTTTATAAAATGCGGCATATTTTTGCGATTCACGCCGTTTAACATCAAAGCGTTGCCGCTGACCCTGAAGCTTACGCCTTTACTTCTAAGCATATTAAGTAAACGATTGTATTTCTTATGCGAAACGGTTAAGAACTTTACGACGGGTCCGTAAAAAACTACCTGTATGGAATATTTTTTGCCTTCCGAATTAAGGTACTTTATTGCATGTTCCGCATTCAGCATGGAAATTCCTAACTGTTGTCCCGGCATATTGACGCCGGCAACTATTTTCACGGGTTTATTATAGTTTTTAAAAAATCCGCCGTAGTTATAATTTTGCATAGCAAACGCGGAAACCGAGCTAAAACCTAAAATAAGAATCGAAGCGGCTATTAAAAATAACCTAATCTTAAACATAAGCGTAATCCCCCTTTTAATTATTTATTAATTGTATTGTCTGTTTATAACCATACCGAAGCCTGCGCCGAAATAATTTTTGCGTATAAGCCGGGACTTACGACCCTTGCGATAACCGTTCCGGCGGTTACGGATTTTGGGAAAGGAAAGGATTCTATCAGCCTTCCCGTAAAAGGAGCCGTAAAAACCTGTCTGCCGTTGCTGTGAACCTTTCCGGGCGAGGTAATATTTTTTACCGCAAGCGTTTTTTTTTGCATAGGCGACTTTTACCGGCATTGCGGAACCGGCAAAAGCTAAGGGCATGCCGATGCTGTAAACGATACACAAGGTTAAAATTGAAATTGAAATAAACACGGTTGTTCTTTTCATAGTTTTCCGTCTCCAGAGGGGATTATTCCCATATCTATATCTAACTGAGAAATTGCCAGATAAAACTCGTTTACTGCTTTAGCAAGTTCTATGCGCGATTTTATCCAGTTATTCTGGACTTCCTGTAATTCAAGAGCGTTAAAGGCTCCTGCTAAGTAACCTTCTTTTGTCATTTTAAAAACTTCCCCAGATTTTTTGACTAAAATTTTTGCTCCATAAATTTTCTTTTTTGAGGCTGCCGCTCTGCCGTAATCAATTGCCAGCCTTTTTTTTACGGATAATTTAACAGCGGATTTTGCGGATTTTAGCGCCATAAGCCTTTCACTTGCCGCATCAATAGAACCTTTATGAAGTCCAAAATTATAAATAGGGATGTTCAGCATAACAAAAAACTGCCACCCCAGATTCGGGGCATCGAAGGAATTTACGGTGTCCTCTCCGTATGCGGCGCCGCCATGAATACTCGGAAGTCTTCCTGCTTTATTTATTGAAACGAATGCCTTTGCAGATTTAATTTCAGCGCGTACTATTTTAATCAGCGGCTGTTTTTTTACAGCTTTCGAAATCAGCCTGTTTAAAGGAGGAATCCGGTAATTGAAACCGGCGGAGTCCTGAACGGGTATGAGCAAAGAAAGTTTTGCGGGATGAACATCGCCGTAAAATATCTCCATTAAGAACACTCGTTCAAACGATTTTAATTTGGATTCCAAAATTTCTAAATTAGTTTGAAGGTTAGCCGTCATAAGCTCTGCTTGGACGGTGTCGAAACGCGGAAGACTGCCGGCTTTGTATCCTATTTTTGCGGCAGTTAAAATTTTTTTAGCGCTGTCTAATGCCTTTCGTTCTGTTTTTATTTCATCTTTTAACAGAATAAGTCCATAAAAATACTGCGTTATACGGGCTGCCGTGAAAAGACGCGCCAAGCTAAGCCTGTATTCGGCAACTTTAAGATTATCTCCCGCAAGCGAAATTTCGCCGTAGATTTTCGGGTCGAATATGGGAACGGTTAAACCTATCTGTCCGATTAGCTCCCTCATACCGTTGGCGGAAGCAAATACGGGATATCCGTTTTTCGTCCTTGTCCATATTCCTCCGGCGTTAACGGAAATATCGGGGAGCAAACCGGCGTAAGCCGCTTTTTTTAAGTCCATTTTTTCAGATATTATATGCTCGGCTTCCAAAATATTCCCCTGATTCGTCAGAGCCCTTTTAATAGCCGATGCCAAAGATATTTTAATTCTGCTCGGCGCGGAAGGCAAGTTTCTACCTGCTGCGGTTAAATAGATGCCGGCAGGCGGACTTGCGGCGCCTGCGGCATACGCCGTTTTGACGATATTTAAGGCGGATAATAAATAGTTAAATGAACAGCCTGCGATAATTAAAAATAAAAATAAAAAAACCGAATTTATATAAGTTTTTATAGCCATGCCGCTATTTTTTCTCATCAATCGTTTATTGCAACTATTTTATTTTTAGATTTTAAACCTGTTTTTATGGTAATTTTGTTTTTAGGCGTGTCGTAAATTTCGGCGATTTTTCTTATGACCGCTTCGTTTGCTTTATTTTCTACCGGACGTTCCTTTATTGAAATTTTCAGCGTTCCGTCGTCTAATATTTCATAGCCTTCGATTTTTGAACCCGTTTTTACCGCAACCGAAATTTTTTTTTGCATAAAAATTTAATGAAAGATATAGTAATGTATTATTATATAAAATGCGGCTTCATTATACAACTTTAATCCTTCAATAGAAAATATTTAGATGTTTCTTTTATATGTAAATACTGGATTACCGCTTCGCTCTCGTGCCTTACGGCATCTTCTGTACGCAAGGGCGGCTTGCGCGCCCTTTAACGCGTGCCTTCGATATGTGAAGTTCCTTTAGAACTTTCCCGCTTTCGCGGGAATGACTTCGAGGAAATTTATAATTTCAACCGTTAGGTGCCCCAACCCGCTTCAGCGGGAATCCGGAAAATTAAATTATATAATAATTCTCCTCAGGAGGATTAAGGCGCAAATAGGCAGGGAGGAGAGCGTTAGATAGGTACGAACATAATCCCTCCTTATCGCTATTGGTTGCTTTTTTATACCGGTAAGTATGTTCGTATCATGTGCCAAATTGTTAAAAATTGATACGAATTGATTTTGTTAAGACGCCTTATCCTTTATTTTATTTCCCGGCAATTTTGTCGGCATAAAGGATAAGGCGTCAGTTTTGTATGCGCAAACTGCGCATTAAAAACAAGCTCTTCAGACATAGCATGAATCGGTTTTCCCATAGTTTGCCAGCATTATGAAATTAAATTCTTCTATGGGAATTTCTAGAAATACCGGCGTTTCGTAAATTCTTTTCATTGTTCTCACCCCCCTTATTTTTTTATTATTTATTTGCCGTTCATTTTTACGGATACGTTACATTAACAATAGGCCAGTTAATCATTATCTTGCGTAGAAGTATTTTTTGCGAAGGGGTTAGTATGCGGGTAGCCTTTAAGTGAACGGAAATCATGGATTCCGACAGGGCTATTTCCGCATTTCCGGCGGTTCTTTCATATTTCATTAATTTAGCGGGATTTGGATTATTTTTATTGACCTCCATATAAAACTCCTTTTTCACCTTGTTTAAAATCTTAAACTGGGGAATAGCTTTGTTTTCCATCTCCTTTACAAGCATGGCTTCCTGTCTAATTTGAAAAGGGGTTAATTTTAAAATTTTGCGGTTATTGAAAATCAGATGCGCCCCGGGATATACTTTGTAAAAAAAGGGCATAAACGCCAGCTTGGGAGCAAAAGACATCATATCCGGCATCCATTTTTTCATTTTCATCATAACCGACTTGCTAATCGGCATATTACTCATATTCATTTTTTTCTTTCCGCATGCATTACTCATATTCATTGCGTTTGATTTAGGAACGCCTATACTTAAAGCGATTAATAAAACCAACAGCCAACCCGGCATAATTTTTCTAATCATATTCAAACCCTCCAATTAATTATTTAATTATTATATTGCAGGCAATATGCAGGTTTCCTGACGATATAATATTTTGTCCCCTATTTATCTTATTTATGATTTAATTATAATTTATAAAAAAAATTGTAAAAGTCACTTAAGTGACAATAGGGCATAAGTCTTATACTTGTTCACGCGCACTTAAGGCTAATTTATCCTAAAATTTTTTAAACAATCCACCCGCCTTCCTTATTCGTTATCAGGCTGACGAAGGCGGGTGAGTAAAATAGCGTCGACCGCGCTTATTTGCAGGATTTGCAGGAATAGCACGAATCCTTCATTCCATAACCTTCCATGATTGAACTATAAAATTCTTCAGCGGGAATTTCATGAAATAATGGGACATTATAAGTCTTTTTCATAGATTTCACCTCCTTATTTTATTGACATGCAAAAATTATTCTCCAAGCCGATTTGAAGCGGCTTATAAAGGCATGAGATGCCTCTCCTCGTCTTCCAGTTTTACATTGCGATTAGATAAGTATAACCTTCATTTATTTTTTTAAAAATCTGCAATGTTCCGCTAGGAATTATTTTTATAAAATGCGGCATATTTTTGCGATTCACGCCGTTTAACATCAAAGCGTTGCCGCTGACCCTGAAGCTTACGCCTTTACTTCTAAGCATATTAAGTAAACGATTGTATTTCTTATGCGAAACGGTTAAGAACTTTACGACGGGTCCGTAAAAAACTACCTGTATGGAATATTTTTTGCCTTCCGAATTAAGGTACTTTATTGCATGTTCCGCATTCAGCATGGAAATTCCTAACTGTTGTCCCGGCATATTGACGCCGGCAACTATTTTCACGGGTTTATTATAGTTTTTAAAAAATCCGCCGTAGTTATAATTTTGCATAGCAAACGCGGAAACCGAGCTAAAACCTAAAATAAGAATCGAAGCGGCTATTAAAAATAACCTAATCTTAAACATAAGCGTAATCCCCCTTTTAATTATTTATTAATTGTATTGTCTGTTTATAACCATTTATAATATAATATGTTCAATATATTATCGTTATTTTAAAATTTCTGTCGCGTAAGAGACATTTTCATAAATTCATTATCGTTATAATATAAAGATAGATTAATCAAAAAAGACCGGAGTTAAAAAAATGCCTATTTATCAATATAAATGCCAAAAGTGCGGCAGGGATTTTGAAGTTTATCGAAGCAAGCTTTCCGAATTTTATAGGAAAACCTTTAAAACAAAAAAAGAGGTGCAATGCC
>JAJZLA010000054.1 GCA_021803845.1 bacterium
TAGAGTTTTTTAAAAGCCGCTATATAATATTTATAGTTTTCCCAGTATTTTTGTATATAGGCGCCAAGAGTAAAATTGTCGGAACTGCCTGCTTACTGCGGTTTTAATTGGTTGCGGGGGCAGGATGAGCGCAAACGGCGTGCGTTTGCATGCTGAACTCCGTTCGAACCTGCGACCTTTGGGTTATGAGCCCAAGAATACTACTTATAACTTATTAAATTTATTGATTTATTTATCATATTTAAAAATACTGTATCTAAAATTGTATTTTTAATCCCGTCTCGGTTTCAGAATATTAATTAATAATGAATATAAGTATATCATATAGCCGCCAAAAAAGAAAAGAAATATGCGACCAACGGGAGCAGTCAAAAAAGTAATGAATTGATAGAATTATTTTTTTTTAAAAAAAGAAAAAGCTAAATAAGAATAAAAGCAAATATGCGAGCAAGGCGAGTAGTCGAAAAAAGCTAAATAAGTTAATATCAAGTTTGAATATTTTAATATGAAGCTTGTTAATAAATTCACAGCAGGTTTATCTTAAAACAGAAGCGAAGCATTATAACTATACGCCCCACGCAGTAAACCGCTTTTTTGAAAAAACCCGCCCCCCCGCCAGTCGTAGCCTTAAAGTTAAACCGTATTCATAAAAGGGATATATTGAATTTGTCTTTTTTGTAAGTTATTGTTTTTAAAAGTTAGTTAAAACAATATCGCTTCCAGATTCATACTGTTTGTCATACCTTCAATCAAAAACTCCGGAGCTTCACCCTGTTGGGATAACGTGCTTAGGCTGTTTTCATTAACCCGATACTTTTTCCAGTTCTCTTCCAGTAGAAGAAGGGCCGAATAATGCAATTATCCCAGCTAAAAAGCCGGTAACTCCGATTGCGACGAAACCGTAGAAAAAAGAATACCTTTGAACAAGGGCGGGTAAAAGAAGGGCTCCGACAGCTCCTCCTAAATGGCCTATGCCGTCGCTTAACGCGAAGCCGGTAGCCCTGGCCCTGGTAGGGTAGCTTTCTGCCGTATAAGTGTAGGCAACCTGCAGATAAATACCAAGCGAAAGGGAAGCGAGGAACGAACCTGTCATTATTGTTATAGCCCCGGCAAGGGTTCCGAATAAGAGCATGGCCGTAAACCATATAAAGGTTGCTAAAATTATGGAATATTTCCTTTCTATCCTGTCTGATAAATAAATCATTAAAGCCGCGCCAATCGGGTAGCCGGCAGAACCGATGGAAAGGTATTTTATGGAAGTGAAAAGCGAAATATGCATGAAGCTAAGAAGGGTCGCAGAATCCCCCAAAAAACCGTAGTTTCCGATATACCAAAGGAACCACATCGATGTAAACAAGGCAAGTCTTTTTACATATATTCCCTTAAAAACATATTGGGTCGGAAATTTTCCGGATTCGATATTAACTTTAACAGACACAGGTTCTTTCAGCTTAATTCCCCGGCTTTTAATATATTCCTCCATTTTTTCCAGTATATTCAGGGCTTTTTTAGTATTACCGTTTAAAATTAGCCATCTTGGAGATTCCGGGAGTTCGAATCTCAGTAAAACAGCAATAAATGCTATTATCCCGCCCATGCCGAAAAGTATCCTCCATCCCGAATAAAATACCGGAACGATAGCTAAGGCGATAAACGGCGTAACAGTCTGACCCATTATCCCTATAAGGAAAGTAAACGATGTAATCTTCCCCCTTATGCGGGGAGGGGCAATTTCCGAAAGATAAACCGATACGAGATTAAGGTCGGCTCCGACTCCAAGCCCCGTTATAAACCTGAAGAAAGACAGTTCGGTCATGTTAGTCGAAACAGCGTCCCCAAATGACCCTATGCCTGTAACGACCATGGTGAGCAGAAGCATTTTATATCTGCCGTATTTATCCGCGAAAGTCCCGATAATGTACGAGCCGGCAATATAGCCTATTAAACCTATAGACAGCGCGAAAAATAATATTTCGGAATGAGAAAGCCTGAACTGGACGGCGATCGGGGGCATAGCAAAACCTATATCCGCTATATCGAAAAACGTAAAAAAGTATCCAAGCCCTATTATAAGTAGGGAAACAGGCGGAAGCGGCCAGCGCTCCAGCCTGTCCATGCGGGCAAGAATGTTTTCATTCAGGGAAATTATATCTCCGTTTGAGTTATTCATATGCTTACCTCCTATCGGTCGGGTTTAAATTATTCTATTCTCAAAATATAATTTTACTTCAGTGAAGTCAATACAAAAATTCAAATCCATAACATTACTGTTTTTGTCTCCCTAATTCCACGCTTTGTACTTCGGAGGCTGTCTGCCGGATTAGGCTTCCGCTTACTATTTTAAAATTATCCGGCTATTATAATATTCTAAAATAAGATGAAAAACTAACAAATGAGATTTTGTTATGGCTAATTTAGTTCTTTTATTACATCCTTAAACAATAAAACGCGAAAAAAATTATTAGGTCTCTAAAAGCTCCAATACGACTTTCGATTTAAACTCCGGTGTAAACTTTATGTGAATTTGGCTCATTTTAATTAACCCCCCCTTTTTAATATTAAATTGTTTTAGTTTTTTAATAACCGACAGCGGATATTAAAATTTTAACAGATTTTCATATTTAGGGAAGTAAGATTTTAAAATTACTGTCTTGATTTATTGGTTCATTATATTCTAACATGTCCTTTTCCGCCAGGTCATTGGAGAGTGCTTTATACACGGACTTTAAGTCGGCCATGAACTCCTTCTGGTTTTTGGAGGCCACGCATCGGACGCTGCTTCTAATCTGGTGGATTACGCAGAGCTGTATTTCGGTTTTGGAATACATGGAGTTAATGGCATCGGATATCTTTGTAAACGGATTATAAAAGCCAAAGGCTTTATGCTGCTAAAGATGCGCTCCTGTCCCTGGGAGTATCTAGTTCGAAGGAATCATGGGAAATATGGACTGTTGGAAGTTGAACCGTTCTTGCGGTTCTTTCGTCTATTAAGGACATCCTGAGCTATGTGGGAGTCGAGCTCGGCGGATAATGCGGTTTCTACAAGTTCTTTGATTAGAGGGGTTAGGACGCCGCCTTCGCCGGTAAGCTTTTTGCCGGGAAGCATGTCCTTGACGGCGGAATTAAAATCGAAAGACGGTTTTTTGTTAATTAAATCTTAATCGTTTCCGGAAAAATGTTCCATGTGTCAGTCTCCTTTTTGGGGTTAAGGTGATTATATCAACCTGACACAGAATTTTGAACGGTCTCTAAATGGCGGCGGCTATCTCTGACGCTACGGCTTTATCTTTAGTTTTACAGCTTTGTTGATATAGTTTGCCGTCAACCATAAATTTACACCAATAAACTTGACCACGCTTATATATATTCGTAAATTGTATCTAAATTTTATCAATATTAATAAATTATGGCTAAGATAGGATATTGCTTGAAAGGCTTATTTACTGCGGTTTTAATTGGTTGCGGGGGCAGGATTCGAACCTGCGACCTTTGGGTTATGAGCCCAACGAGCTACCGGACTGCTCCACCCCGCGATGATTTTTTCGTATAACTTATTTATTATATATTCTAATTAATTTTATTGCAAGTTTAAAATGTCCTTGATTTTTTCAGTCCGATTTATCATAATGATACAATAAGATATTTTTTGGAAAACTACTTTAATAATTAAGAATTTATGCGGGGGTGCAATAATTATAACTATGGATACCGACGAGAGCAAAAAAACTCCATTATACGACGAACATGCTAAAATGGGGGCAAAAATCGTTTCGTTCGCCGGATTTTATATGCCGCTTTATTATAAAAGCATAATAGAAGAACATTTGAACGTGAGAAACAACTCCGGCATTTTTGATATAAGCCATATGGGCGAAATAATTATAAAAGGCAAAGACGCTTCGTATTTCGTAGATTACGTTTTTACCGCCGACGTTTCGAAGATAAGGCAGGGAGATATAGTTTATTCGTTAATCCTTAATGAAAAAGGCGGAATAATCGACGACGTTACGGTTTTCAAGTTTTCCGAAGACGAGTATATGGTTGTCGTAAATGCGGCAAATACGCAGAAAGATTTTGCTTGGATTAATTATATACAGACCGGGTTTCAGAAAAAAGGCAAAGACGTTTCAGTCCAAAATATAAGCGACGCGATAGGGCTTCTTTCCGTGCAGGGGCCTAAATCGAGGGATTTGATATATCCTCTGATAAGCGACGCAGTCAAAATAGGAAAATGCGGACTGTTCGATTTTAAGTTTAAACCTAAAAATATCAAGGATTTAAAGCATTTTGAATTCGGCTGTGCCGAGTTTAAAGACGTCAACGTAGAAGCGCTGATTTCGAGAAGCGGTTATACCGGAGAGTTCGGATTCGAAATATTCATACCCGCTGAAAAAACGGCGGTTTTGTGGAACTATCTTTTAAAAAACTCCCATCTTTCCAGCCTTCTTCCTGTCGGCCTGGGAGCAAGAGACACTTTAAGGTTCGAGGCGGCGCTTCCTTTATACGGACACGAGATGGACGAAACTATAAACCCTTACGATGCCGGTCTTGAGAAATATCTTTCGGACACTAAAGATTTTATCGGAAAAGAAGCTTTAAAAAATATTAAAAACAAAGAAAAAAGATTAATTTTCTTTAAGCTTTCAGGCAAACAGATACCGAGGCATTCCCAGAGGATACTCGACGAAAATCTTAAGCCTATAGGCTGTATCGCAAGCGGAACCTACAGCCCTTCAAATAAATTTCCGATAGGCAGCGCCTACATTTCGGATTCGGGCGTCAATGCTTCTTTTTTGAAAAATTTTTTCATAGATATCAGGGGAAATTTTGAGAAGGCCGAAGTGGTTTTGCCTCCTTTTCACAAACACGTTAAAGCCGGCGGTTAAAAATAAAAATAAAAACATAAAATAATCAAATAACATAATTAAATAAGCCAAGGGGTTAAAAATGATTAAAAGCGGGTCGTTTTATTTCTCTAAGTCTCATGAATGGATAGGCAGGGATTCAAATAATAAATATCGCATAGGAATTTCGGATTTTGCACAGTCGGAACTTGGTGACGTCGTTTACATTTCGCTCCCGGAAGCGGGAAAGGCTTATAAAAAAGCAGGCAAAATAGGCGAAATAGAATCGGTTAAGTCCGTTTCGGAAATTTACGCACCTGTTGACCTTAAAATAATTTCCGTAAATTCAAAGCTTAACGATACGCCCGAACTTATAAATCAGGAACCGAAAGGAGCGGGTTTTATCGCCGAAGTTGAAATATCTAACGATTCCGATGTAGAAGGATTAATGGTCGAAGATGCGTATAAAAATTTTATAGCCGATTCGCACCATGAATAATTTTCGTTATTTTCCTAATTCAAAAAAAGATATAGCAAAATTATACCGCATTTTAGGTATCAAAGATAAAAAAGAGCTTTTCGGAAAGATACTTGGCGGCATCCCTTTAATGGACGGCAGTCTTCTTAATACCATTCCAGAGGAGTTGGACGAAGATGCTCTCTACCGCTTTTTTTCGGATATCGATTCTAATATTCCTGCAAAAAGGAGAACCGCCGTCTTCGCCGGAGGCGGAATATATAATCATTTCGTTCCTTCTGCAATAGACGGCTTAATTTCTAGGTCCGAATTTTATACTCCTTATACCCCTTATCAGCCCGAAGTCAGCCAGGGAACCCTTTTTGCCCTTTTTGAGTTTCAGTCGTTCATTGCCGGAATTATCGGCATGGACGTAGTAAACGCATCAATGTACGACGGCGCAGAAAGCCTTGCGGAAGCGGTTTTAGCGGCTATGAGGCTCTCGTCGGCAAACCGCGATATGCCGGTAAGCCATAAGGACGATATAATACTGATTTCCGACGGCGTAAATCCAAGCTACGTTTCCGTTATTAAAACTTTTGCCGGCGGCACCGGCGTTAAAATCGGGAAAGTAAAATTAAACGGCGAAACCGGGCGGACGGATATCGAAGACTTAAAGCAAAAACTTGCGGCCGGCGGCGGCAGAGTGCCCGCGGTAGTCGTCCAACAGCCCAACTATTTCGGGGTCATAGAAGATTTGGAAGCGCTTGAACTGCCCATTCATTCTGATTTTAATTCTAATTCCGGTTATAATCCAAGCTTCATAGTGTCGTCAACCGAACCTTACAGTTTCGGGGTTATCAATCCTCCAGGGTATTACAATGCCGATATTTTTGCCGGCGAGGGAAATTCGTTCGGAAACTATATGAATTTCGGCGGCCCGCTTTTAGGCCTTTTTGCCGCTAAAAAAGAATACGTCCGGCAGATGCCGGGAAGAATCGTCGGCAAAACCAAAGACGGCAAAGGCAGAGACGCTTACGCTTTTATTCTTTCGACGAGGGAACAGCACATAAGGAGAGGGTCGGCTACTTCAAATATATGCACGAACAGCTCTTTAAACGCGGTGAGAGCGGCAATATATCTATCTTTGTGCTCTAAGAGCGGATTTAAAGAAATTGCCTCGTTAAATCTCAAACTTGCCCATATATTAAGAGACAGGCTGTTAAGTTCGGGACTGTTCGAACCGCTTTACGACGGAGATTTTTTTAACGAATTTTCTCTTAAATTAAAGATAAACGGAAATAAAAATAATAATACGACCGCCTCAGAATTTATAGAGAAAATGGCGGAAAGAGATATTATAGCGGGCGTAGCGGTTTCGGAAAGCGCCTTATTGATATCCACCACCGAAAACAACCGTTTAAGCGATATAGAAAAATACGCAGAAAATGCAAAAGAGGTGTTAAATGCCTAAATTTCCCGGAATAAAAGGTATATTTTTAGACGAAGACCCGTTAATAGAGCAGGGTTCTAAAGGATTAAGAGGCATAGGCTTACCCGATTGCGGCTTAAAAAAATCGGATTTAAAAAAAGACGAAAGCGAATATATAAACGCAAAATATATAAGAAAGAGTCCTCCCGAACTGCCGGAAGTATCGGAGCCTACCGTAGTGAGGCATTTTACGAGGCTTTCAAGCTGGAATATGTGCGTCGATACCGTTTTCTATCCGCTCGGCTCCTGCACGATGAAATATAACCCTAAAATAAACGAAAAAATAGCGGCGCTAGAAAATATAAAAAATCTGCATCCTTTAACCCCTGCGCGGTTAATCCAACCGGCGTTAAAAATAGTCGACGATTTCAATAATATTTTATGCGCGCTTACCGGACTTGCGGAGTTCGGTTTTGCTCCGCAGGCGGGAGCGGCCGGCGAGTTTGCGGGACTTAAAATAATTAAAAAATATTTCGATTTAAAAGGCGAAAACAGAAAAACGATATTGGTGCCGGACAGCTCGCACGGAACAAATCCAGCTAGTTCCGTTCTTGCCGGATTTACGCCGGTAGAAATTAAAACCGGAAAAGCGGGGACGCTGGGTGCTGAAGAATTGAAAAAGTTCATTTCAAAAGACGTTGCCGGAATTATGATAACCAATCCTAATACGTTCGGGGTTTTTGAAAAAGATATAAAGAAAATAGCCGAAATTATGCATAAAAACGGTTCGTTTGTTTATATGGACGGCGCCAACTTTAACGCTTTTCTCGGAAGCGCGAGAGTTTCCGATATGGGAATAGATTTAATACAGCTTAATCTGCATAAGACTTTTTCTACTCCTCACGGCGGGGGCGGACCCGGAAGCGGCGCGCTTGGCGTAGTCGAATCTTTGAGGGAATTTCTTCCCGTTCCTTACGTAAAGAAGGTTGGAGGCGACGTCAGTGCAGATAAAAATTTTAACCGCCCGGTTTACGAATTATCGGAAGACAAAAAAAATTCCATAGGAAGGATGACGCCGTTTTTATGCAACTTTGCGGTCGTACTCAGGGCATACGCCTATCTTCTCTCGCTTGGCAGAGAAAACATTGGTTCCGTCAGCGAAATTGCAGTGCTTAACGCAAACTACGTCAAGAAGAAGCTCGGCAAAATACTGTCCGGTTCAGACCCTTTCGAAGAAGGGTTGTGTATGCACGAATGCGTTTTTAGTGATAAAGCTATAGAAGAAAGCGGGGTATCGACTATCGAGCTCGCAAAACTTTTAATCGATTACGGTTTCCATCCGCCGACGGTTTATTTTCCGAAAAATATACACGGAGCTATTATGATAGAGCCTACCGAAACCGAATCAGTAAGGACGCTGGATAATTTTATAAAAGCGGTAAAAGAAATAAAGTTTAAAACCAAAAAGTCTAAAGCGGTTAAGTCTCCGCAAAAAACAAAGGTCGGAAGGGTCAACGAG
>JAJZLA010000055.1 GCA_021803845.1 bacterium
AAATCTTTTAAATATAAATTAATATCCATATTTTACATAAAATAATTTATAAGGTTAGCAATATCAGGTATCATGTCAAATATTGTGGTATAATCAATTTTTATTATTTATTAATTTTATTTAAAAAAAAATTACGGCCTTATATGAAAAACAGAAACGGCTCGGCATTTTTATACGTATTACTAATATTGATGCTTTTAAGTTCCATAATACTGGCTTTTCTTTCCAATACTCTACATTATATTAAATATGCGGCAAATTATAAATACAAAAATAAATCTTACTACATAGCTAAATCGGGAGTAGAACTTGCCACGTTTTTTATTTCGCAGTACGGGGCAAATCCCGCTGCTTATCAGAATCTTTTAAATAAAACGGCTCCATACCAAAACGGATTTCCGGTTCTTGGCGGCTATATAAAGATGAAGATAGCGAACAACGATTCAAAATTAAATATTAACCAGCTGATATTTTCCGATAACCAGATAAACGAAACGGAATATGCAGAATTGCAGAGGCTGTTTTATATACTGGGAATTCCTGCAAACGTTTTAGAAAATATCGTTGCCTTTATGCAAAAAAACCGGTTAAATTACGAACAGCTCGAACTGAAATTTAACCCGGCCGGAAAGGGATTAATGGGGGACAGGGGAGGCGCCGGCGCAGTCGGCGGCTCAGGTTCAACCTTTAAGGGGTATTTTGCGCCGGCGTTCCCCAACCCAAATATTCCGGTTTTAAACGGCGAATATAAAAATCCTTTTTTAAACATACGCGACTTAATGCTAGTATATAATATGAAATACAGATATTATTTCATATTAAAACATTTTTTAACTTGTAATTCTTCTGGCTTAATAGATATAAACACGGCCCCGTACCAAGTAATAGAATCTTTAAGTCCGATGATAAGCGAAAGCTCCGCGCAGGAATTGACAAATTACAGAACCTTAAATCCTTTAACTTCCGTATCCGCTCTTTCCGGCGTTCCCGGGTTTAATTCCTCTATTCTTCAATCCATAGTAAACCGGATAGAAATAACTTCGGATTTTTATCTCATCAAATCCTACGGACGATATAAAAGCGGAAGAACGCATATAAAATCGCTCTATTACATAAACGGAAGCAAATATAAAATATATGAGTTCATTTCTTAAAAAATCTAATGCGCGACAATTTTACCTGCATACGTATCTACGTTTAAACTTAACGTTTTTTTGCCTTTTCCTGAATTAAAAAACAATTCAAAAGGCGGAGAAACATAATTTTCGGAAATCTCCTCGAATATATGCCCCTTTTTATAAGTCTTCCCTTTAGTTTCTATTTTATAGAGACGGATATTCTTATATAAAATCTTATATATTTTTAATTTCTTAAAAGGTTTAAGTTTTAAATTTTTTTTATTTTTATAATAAATTTCCGTCATATTTTTTTTAAAATCGAAACTTACAAACACTGCAGGAAATTTATTTTCCGAATAACGTTTATTCATCAGATATTTTAGTATCTTAACGGTTTTATTGAAGTCCTTGCCGTAACCCGGATAAAGTATGAAATTGTTTATTAAAGGATATGTAATTACGAGCATAACGGAAACTATTATTAAAACTATGAGGAGTTCCAATAAAGTAAAGCCTTTTAAATCCTTTAATCCGTTTAAAGCCGTTGCGCCGTTTTTGAATGTTTTGTTCAAAGTAATAAATTATTTATATCGTAAATAAAATAACCGTCTTTACCTTTTTTAAATATTGTAGCAAAAAGCGTCGAAAACTTGCCGTAAAGGGATTTATCGGGTTTAACCTTGAAAACCCCGCTATTTATCTTAAATACCGGCTTTATTTGGGCGCTTTTTATATTTAAACTGCCTGAGACGTCTCCGAAAAACAAAAGTCTGCCGCTTATAGAAACGTTCTTAATATAAAAATCAGTTTTTAAACTTTTAAGATTTAATGCCGGAATATTTATAAAACCTTTTTTAACTGAATTTATTTTAATGCCTTCAAAATTTAAATTTACGGGAATATCTTTGAAAAGCAGATAATCCGCCCCGGTTGCAATAATATCCTTTATATAAATATTTTTTATATATGCAATATCGTTTTTATTTTTACCGCCTATAGAAGAAGGTCTATAAATTTTAATTCCCGTTAAATTCAAACCGAAAAAGACGGAGGGCGAAATAGATTTTATAGAAGCCTTCAAACCCGTATAATCGTAAAACGATAGTTCGAGCGGTTTTTTAAGCCTGCCGTACGGGAAAAAAATAAACGTAAGTATAATTAGAAGAAAAAGAAATACAAGAAAATAAGCAAGTTTATATAAGACTTTTAAGAATATTTTATCTTTCATTTTATTTTTTCTTTTTATTTATTTATCAGAGAACTCATTTCAAAAATAGGAAGCATTATGGATATTACTATAAACCCGACCATAAGCCCCATAAATATAACCATAGCCGGCTCTAATGCCGAAGTTAAAGATATTATATAAAAATCTATTTCGCTTTTCATTATATTTGACGCCGTTAGAAGCATTTCTTCGATATTCGAACTCTTTTCCCCCGCTTTTACCATTTTTAAAAAAATCGGCGGATAAAGATTCGATTTGTAAAGCGGACCGGATAAGCCGTTCCCTTCCTCAAGGCTTTTATTGGCGTCTAAAATTGCCTCTTTAAGCAAGGTATTCCGAAAATTCGACGAAGCTATGATTATCGCCCTGTTTAAGTTAATGCCGCTTGTTAATAGCATGGAAAGACTCTGTGAAAACAAGTTTACTTCGTTTAATATAATAAATTTTCCGACAACCGGAATTTTTAAGAGCATCCCGTCAATATTTCGCCTGCCTTTGGAGGTATTCATATATTTTTTAAAAAATATATAAACAGCTAAAATTAAGAGCAAAAATAATATAAGATAATGGGAAAACAAAAAACTGCCGAATAAAACTATTCGCGTCGGCAAAGGAAGTACGTGGTGCATAGATTTAAAAATTTTAGATATAATAGGAACTACGTAAACGACTATATAAAATAAAATCAGAAATCCAACGACGGTCATTATCAGCGGATATATTAGCGACGCTTTGATTTTTTTTACCGTATTGTATTTTTCTTCAGAATATGCGGCAATCTTGTTCAGTACAGGAGCAAGCGAACCTGATTCTTCGCCTGCCTTTACTGAAGAAACGATAAGGCTTGGGAAAACCGACGGATAGGAGGACAAACAGTCGGAAAAAGACTTGCCCTCTTTAATGCTTAAAGATATTTCCGACAATATTTTCTTAAAATAATGGTTCTTTACGTCGCTTTTCTGCTCGTATATGGCGTCGTACAAAGGTATCCCTGAATTTATAAGGGAGTATAGTTCCTTGAAAAACATAATGATGTCGGTCTGAGAAGGTTTTTTTTCTATTTTTGTATTTAATAATTTAATTAAGGTATCTTTGAAGGTTAGCTTAAAGGATTCTTTGATAGATATTTTAAAAGCTGAGTTAGTTTTAACGGGGGATGTGGAAGGCGAAGCCTCAGGCGCGGACGCAGACAAAGACGAATAATGAGATTTAGACAAATGCGAAAGCGAAGAGGAAATTGACAAACCGTCCGATAAGACTATATCTGTTGCATATACTCCTTTTTCTTTTAATGCAAAAAGCGCTTCCTGTTTGTTATTTGACTCTAATAAGCCTTTAACCTTTGAACCTTTTGTATTTAGGCCGGTATAGCTAAAAATAGGCATACATATTATACATAAATTTTATAAGGATTTTGACTCGTTTTATTTTTTATCTATCTTATTTTATTTTCCAACTTTCTATAGGCGCGTCTTTCCCTTTTCCGCCGGGCGCACCGGTAGGCCCATAAGATATTATGGCATATGCTCCATGTTTAGACGGCGATATGTAAATATATTTATTGCCCCAAGGGTCGTCAGGAATATGGCTCAAATATCCGCCTTTTTGATAATGTTTGGGAATTGGAGGAATATCCGGTTTTTTAACAAGCGCTTCCAAGCCTTGCGCAGTCGTAGGATAGTTTCCACTCTGAAGTTTGTAGAGGGCAAGCGCCGTTTCAAAATTTTTGATCTGAACCACTGCGGCCGTCTCTTTAGCTTTGTGCGGAGCAAACATTATCCTGGGAACTATTATGGTTGCAAGGATGGCGATAATTACGAGAACTATCAAAAGTTCGATTAAAGTAAAACCGCCGTTTGAATTTAACGATTTAAATTTATTTGAATATTTAACGTATTTGCACATATTTATATAGCCTCACCTATATATTTTATTAAAATACCGCATAAAAATCTATATATAATATAACAATGTATAAAGAAATTATAATATTTTCGGCTTTTTTTTACAAAAAGACTGTTTGTATGTACATAATATACCTATAGAATTGAAAAAGATTTTATATCTACTGCATATTAAATTGATATTTAAATTTATTTACTGTTCCGTTCACAAGAATTCCAAATTTTAATTTAACGCCCAACGGCGCTGAATTATAGGCATTATAATTAAACCTGTCAAGCCATAATCCTCCGTAATAATAAGCGATATATAAAAAAGCTAGGTTTTTTGCTATTACGACTTTGTCTAAAAAAACTTTGAGGTTTCCGTCTTTATTTTTATAAAAAGAGCGTTCGTATATAAGTTCGTAAAGTATAGTATTTGCGACGCTCTTCATTTTTATTTGTCTATTTATATTTTTATTTTTTTGCCTTTTTAAGTAAAAATAATTAATGTTTTCTTTCGATTCCGCTTTCGAGAAAGGTACTGGAGTTTCGGACAAACCTGAAAAATATACATACGGCAATTTTTGTCCGTTCTTTGTGTCATAATCAGCAATAAAAACGGGATATGAATAATTAAATTCCGTAAGTTTTTTATGAAATTCGCTGAATATTAAATTTGCTTCTATGTAAGGTTTGCTGGATTTTACGGCTAAATTTCTATTTCTGACGGTTGTTTTAAATATAAAATATAAAAACAGAAGCATTATCGAAAGAACTACCATGGCGATTAAGGTTTCTATCAAAGTAAAGGCCGATTCTCGAAAAATAACAGGTCGATTTATTATTTTAGTTTCGTTTAGGAGCATTTTATAACGGAAATTAATATTAATTTTATTAATGTAATATTATAAAATTAGGTTTTAACGGTTTAATTAGTTTAATCTTCTTCGGAAACCCTTACTACTTCGGCAATAGACGTAAGTCCGGATGCAAATTTCCTTATGGCCTCGACCCTCAAGGTGCTCATTCCGAATTTAACGGCTTTTAATTTTATCTCCTGAGAGCTTGCCCTGGTCATAATCAAAGACCTTATGTCGTCGTTAACTTCGAGAATTTCATATATAGCGGTTCTGCCCTTATATCCGGTAAAATTACATTCTTTACAGCCTTTCTGAGTATAAAACGTTCCTCTTGAAAGAATTTCATTTATTACGGGCATTATTTCCGACTGTTCGTCCGAAATTAAAAGTTTAACGTCTTCGCCGCTAATTTCGTACGACTCCCTGCAATCAGGACAGAGTTTCCTTAAAAGCCTCTGCGCAAAAACTATAGATATAGAAGAAGCTATTAAAAACGGCTCTATGCCCATATCGGTAAGCCTCGCGAAGGCGCTAGCCGAATCGTTGGTATGAAGCGTCGAAAGCACTAAATGCCCCGTCATTGCCGACTGTATAGCAATTTCCGCCGTTTCCGAATCCCTTATTTCGCCGATCATTATAACGTCCGGGTCCTGCCTTAATATATGTCTTAATCCTTTAGCGAACGTAAGTCCTATCTTGTTATTCACGTTTATCTGGGAAATGCCTTTAATCTGGTATTCCACCGGGTCTTCAATAGTAAGGATGTTTTTGTCGGAATAAAGTTTCATAACCTCGTTTATAAACGAATAAAGCGTCGTAGTTTTTCCGGAACCGGTAGGCCCCGTCGAAATAACCATTCCGGTAGTTTTAGAAAGGGCGGTTTTTACTGAAGGCAAAAATTTTTCGTCTATGCCTACTTCGGTTATATCGTAAATATTTAACGATTTATCTAAAAGCCTTAGGACTACTCTTTCCCCGAAAATAGTCGGCACTATAGAAACCCTTATATCGATATTTTTATTTCTTGCGACAAGCTGGATCCTGCCGTCCTGCGGAAGCCTTTTTTCGGCGATATCGAGCCCCGCCATAACCTTTATTCTAGAAACTATGCTGTTTTTTAAATTGACATGCGGCCTTAATTTTTCGTTTAGTGAACCGTCTGTCCTGAATTTTACCGACAGATAATCCTGAAAAGGCTCTATATGAATGTCGGAGGCGTTTTCTTTAAGCGCTTCGAGTATTATAACGTTTATAAACTTTATTGCCGGCGCTTCCGAATTTTCGTCTATTAAATCTATGTGCTCGAAACTTTTTAAATCGTTGGCCGGCCCACTGCCGGATTCTGTACCACCCGCGCCTCCGTCTGAAACCCATTCTCCTCCGTCTTCTCCATTATACCCGTTTACGCCTTTTATGCCGCCTAAACCGTTTTTACTATTTTTAATAGAATCTAAGCTGGTATCGTAAATAGAGTTTATAAGGTTTATCAGTTCTTCTTCGGGTATCACAACTACGTTTTTATCGGCGATATCTAATTTCATCAAAACGTCGCTAACGACATCGAAATTTTTAGTATTTTGCGTAACAAAGATATTGCATAACGAATTATCTTGAAGCGGAACTGGAAGAATTAGATTTTTTTTAAGATATATGGAAGAAAAATTTTTCCTTATAATACGACGGACATTCTCATCGTTAAATTCTTTTAATTTTTGGAATTCTTTGAGGGAATTCATTTTTGAGTATATTTTAAAATACGTTGATTTTTACTTTATTTAGGTTTTTAGTGTAGTTTTAGCCTTGGCTTTAATTGTGTAGTTTCTTATTATTTTTATTATTATCGGCTTTTGTCTTAATATTTGTCTTAATATTAGACGGCTTTATATAATCCGGAGAAACTATAACCATTTTCCTTGCTCCCGGAAGCGGCTGTTTTTCTTTTTCTAATGACGCCAGAAATTTCTTGTTATGTTTATTGGTAATACTTACGAGAGTTTTAGTTGACGAAATAATTTTAGGCGATATAAGTATAACGAGATTATCTTTTTCTACAGAGCTGTTTTTATCTTTAAACAAATAACCTAACAAAGGTATATCGTCAAGGAGGGGAATTCCGGTCGTGGAATTATTGACGGTATTCTGAATCAAGCCGCCTATAATAACAGTCTGGTTGTTTTTTATCATAATCCTCGTTTTTATATATCTGTTCGAGGTCGTTGGCCCTACTTCGTTGGCGTTTAAACCTGAAGGATTCGGAATTATGGAAGAAATTTTAGCATATATTTTTAAAGTTAAATAATTTCCGGAATTTATGGTCGGCGTAATTTGAAGTTTTACTCCCACATTTTGCCTTTCTACCTGAGTTACGATATTTTGCAGTTCAAACTGGCTCGTAGCCGAAGACGTAATAAAAGGAACGTTTTCGCCGACCATTATGGACGCTTTCTGGTTGTCCAACGTCAACAAATCCGGAGCGGATAAAACATTTACGGCAGAGTTTGTAGCAATAAGCTGGAACAGGGCGGCGAACGAAGGCACAGTTTCCGAAACGCCGTTAGGTCCGATTGGCAGGGTTATGGATCCTCCTGCGGCTCCGGCAATCAATCCCGATGTCGTAAAAGGATTGGACAAAAAGCTCGATATGCCCTGGCTCATATTGTAATTAGCGTCTCCGAAAAAATTTCCCTTAAATCCGTAATACTGGCTGCCTATCTCCGAAGATTTAGTCAGGTTAACCTCTGCTATAATAACTTGAACGAATACCTGCTTTCTTTTTTTATCGAGTTGTTTAATTACTCTCACGAGAGAGACGTATTGCGCCGGAGTAGTTTCTATTATAAGCGAATTTTCATCTTTATCCGGTATTATAACCGCTTTTCCTATAACAGATACTCCTCCTCCTTCAGCCGTTGCCGAAGCCGAGCCAGATATAGCGGAATTCGGCCGTCCTTTTAAAAACTGGGGCCCCGCAGGTCTTATAGGCGCGTTGCCGGACCGTTTACCCGATTTTACAAGCGTTTTGGCATGAGAAATCATATTAGTTAAAATTTTAGATATAGTTTTTGCTTTTGCGTATTTAAGTTTATACACGTAAGTCTTTAGGGTCTGATTATTTGAACTTACGTCCAAAGATTTAATAAATTTAATA
>JAJZLA010000056.1 GCA_021803845.1 bacterium
CTCAGATGGATAGAGCAACAGCCTTCTAAGCTGTGGGTCGCAGGTTCGAATCCTGCTGGACGCACCATTATTTTATACACTTTCAAGGTTTCCGACTTTTTGCTTTTGTTCCTGCGGTAAAGAATCGGTAAAGTTTTTTTCAAAATCCTTATTATCTAAGACTTTTACGGCGTTTTGTATGTGCGCCGAAGCTAAATGACTGTATCTTAAAGTCATAGTAATTGATTTATGCCCTAACAGCTCTTTAACGGTCGTTAAATCAACTCCGCCCATTACTAACCTACTTGCGAACGTGTGCCTTAAATCGTGAAAGTGAAAGTCTATGATATGCGCTTTTTTTAAAGCGGCCGCAAAACTCTTTTTAAGGTCATAATAAGGCTTTAAAGTTTCCGGATTATAAAAAACATAGTCGGTTTTGATATTTCTGACTATACCAGATAAAGTGTAGAAAAGTGTTTGATTTATAGGTATTTCTCGCCTTTCTCCGTTCTTCGTTTTATCCAGTAGGATTATCCGATTCTTTAAATCTACCCTGTTCCAAGTTAAATGCAATATTTCCGATTTTCTCATTCCGGTATTTAATGCCGTTATCACGATAGGCTTTATTTCTTTACCACAGGCGTTTATAAGCCTTTCAATTTCATCATCGGATAAATACCTTAACCGCTTATTTTCGCCTTTTAGAAGCTTTACTTTCCGGACCCTCTTTAGGACGTCTTCATTTATCATTTCCCAGTCGGCCGCTTTCGTAAACATTCTTTTTAATGTAGCCGTCAGTCTGTTAGTGTAAGCTATACTGAATTTTTTAACCCAGTCGGTTTGGAATAGTTCCAAATCTTGCATAGTAAAATCAGATAAAGACTTATCTTTATACCTTTCGACAAGAGTTTTAACGAATAGCCCCATATCATATGCCGACTTTAGCCGGCCGTCGATAAATTCCAAATACCTTGCCGCCAGCTCCGAAAAAGTAGAATTATTTATTATAGGTTCTTGTTTCTGCTTTATCGGCTCGCCGGTCCGGATTTGTTCTTTAAGCTCGATGACCCAGCGGTCGAAAGTTGCCCTTGCTTCCATTTTTAAATTTGTGCCGCTGGATTTAAAATAAGTTAAACCGTTTATCGTTTTACTCATCATAAAATTATTGCTGTTAGCTTTTTTGTAAATGCCCACTTTTCACCTCCTAAACGACATTTACAAACGCTTACTTTTCGGATTAATCATATCATAGCTATTCTGATTAATCCAAGCAATAATTTTATCTTTGTCGAACCTTAAAGCTCCGCCTATTTTTATATAGGGTATTGCTTTATGATAAACAAGCTTATAAATATTCGACTGATTCATCGCTAACATCTCTGCAACATCTTTAATTTTTATCAGCATAATTTTTTTCCGTGTAGAAGTTTTTTTTATAATTAATAATTTTTTTTCAATTTTGCCTTTGCAGTTTGCCTTTGCCTTAGTTTTTGTCTTTGTCTTTTGCTTTGGTTTTTGCTTTTGCCTTTGTCCTTGCTTTTGCTTTTGCCTTTGCTGTTCCCCTACTCCCACACGCTTTTAGTAAGGGGGTCGTGAGGTTTGGTTTTTTAAACCTCACGACCCCCTTAGTAAGTGGGAGTAGGGGAACAGTGCCTTTTCGCTTTAAAAATACCGTTCCAATCTGCGACATACAGAAATCGGATAAGTATTTTTTATCTTTTTTTGGTTAAAACTTGGATTATTTTTTATCATTATCGGGATTAAAACCGATTTATTTTTTTTCTTTTTCGTTTCTTTCATTTTCTCCGTCCGTTCTTGTGTGTGATTTTTTTATTTCTTTTTCAGGATATAAAATCGTCTATATTCTGGATAAAATTATTTATTTCTACAAACATTATTTTGTTTTTAGTTTCGTATGTAATTAATCTTTCGTCTATACTTGCGCCGTTCTTATACTGGTCTATAATCGATATTTTATTTTGTAATTTATCCGGCTTCCCCTGTGTCAAATATATTAACTTTTTTATATCTGCGCTATTCTGCAACTGCGATAATTTCTTTGCGTATTTTTCCGCCGTTTTGTATTCAAGTTCGATTTCAAAGCCGATTAATCCGCCGTATCTTTCAATGATTATATCCGGTATTATTTTAAGTTTAGGATATGCTTTTTTACACGTTAAATCTATTTCATAATCGATATTTCTATTTGCTAATAATGCGCCTATTCTTGCGATTAATAAGTGATGATTAAAGTTATACAAAGACGATGTTTTAAGTTTACTTAAAATCGGTTTATTAAATTCTTGCTCGATGTTTTGAGCAAGCCAGCTTCCGCCTTTTTGCGTTAAGGTGTAAATTTCAATTTTAATATTTTCGGAATTTAATTTTTTAACATAACCGGATTTAACTAATTTCTTTAAACGTCTATATAAAGTATCGTATTTGATATTCAGCATAGTTAAAGCCGTAAAATCACAATACCTATGTTTATATAAAAGATATAATAATTGTTTATCTCTTTCGCTAAAATCAACTCTTTTATGCGCTCCCATTATTTCCCCTTTTCTTCTTCCATTGCGACTAATAGCCTGTCAATGCTTATCTCAACATCTTTCGATAAATCATATAATCCGTCAAATTCCGAATACCTAAATTTTAAACTTTCAAAGAAATTGCATATTTTCGCAATTTTATTTATGTCAGTTTTCTTAATTTTCATAATTATAATTCCTCCTTTTTATCGATAAATCTTGCGATATATTTTCTATATTCCGACAAAGGAAAAATGCTTGTATCTAAATTTTCGTCTATGACTGAAACTATAACCTGCTCGTTAAACTCCGGGGCGGTATCGTATCCGTTTTCGTCAAATCTAAATTTTTCCGGAGTCGTTATATGCGTAAATAGAAAATTTAACCTATTCCGCATTTCTTCCTTTGTAGCAACGAAGTTTATTATTATATCTTTCGCTATTACGATAACCCTGTAATTGTCATCTAAAATGTTATTTTTCATATCGTCCCCTTTTCATCGTGCGGAAATTGTTTCCGCACGATGATTTATTTTTTTACTGTCCGCCCGGCGGACACTTTAAACCCTTTAAAATCCCTATAATCGATTTTAAGGCGTTTGATTTTCTGTTAATAGTAAATTACCTGTTTTAAGTCTAAGGGGGCTAATTTTGCTTATTAGCCCCGCCGTTTTCTTTTGGTTTAAGGTAACTATGAGCCAAACTCAATAAATTTAAAACAACCCCCAGAATAATATCGCCTAATGCGGCGGTCATATTTCCGGTAAAATAATAATACAAAGCAAATATTAAAATAAAAATCGACGTAATATTAACCCTGTTCCTTTTAAGAAATTCAAGCTTATTCTTCATCGTTCCCCCTTTTGCCATAATGCTTTGATTTTCTACCCCCTGCCGATTCTGCGGCGTGTCTTGCCGCCGTAGAACTGCCTTTGTTTGCCGCAGTCGTTCCGCCCTTGCCTGCCAGCTTTGCCCCTAAATTACCGGCAAGACCGCCCCCTGACACTCCCGCCGCTCCGAGTCCCGCCGAAGCTCCAGCGGTTATTAGAGAAATCGTCGCATAACTTGCGATAGACCCCAAAGCCCCCATTCCGCCTTGATAAAGTTTTGATGTCAAATACGGCGTTAAAATTATAAGAACCACTAAAAAGGTATAAATCGCCGCTATTGCAAGCGGATCTAAATTTTGAAGTGATGGGTATGTGTTCCCCGTCGATAGAATCGTATTGAAGACTTGAAAAAGACACGCAGTAACAATGAACCAGCTCATTATTTCTATCGTATCTTTAATCCAAGCCTTAAGGAATGGTCTTAACGGCGGTATAATCGATAAACTAATCGTTATCGGACCAATAAGATACATAAAAGAAAGTAATATATATCTCAACCATTCTAATATCCATACTGCTACACTCGCCAACGTCAACGCTGCCACGGAGGCAAAACCAGACATCGAAAATTGAATAATACTAATGCCGCCGTGCTTCCAATTAAATATCGACTTTAAAAATAATGAAACTTCGTTTGCCGGCATTATAGCGTGCGCTATGCCGTTGCATACTGAATTTAACCATAGAAAAATTGTGTTATACATAATCAAAATTGACATTATGAATATCATATAAAATATTTCCTTCATATAGCCTTTTTCTTCTCCTAAGTATAGCTTTATAGCCATTGCGAACAAAAACACTATAAAAGAAAAAGGAAGTATCGTTTTTTCTAACGGCATAATGTTATTATTCATTATATTTGCGAATGTTGACGGTATTGTCGATGTTACGCCGATTTGCGGATATTTATATAGCGTTATATTGGTCTGTCCCGTAGTATTTACCGATGAAGTAGCCGGCGTGGGCGTCGTCTTCGGCGTGGTCGTCTTTGACGGCGGCGGAGCGTAATAATTCGGTGCGTTAGGGTTCGTGTCTTGCGGCGAACCCATTGCATATGCTTTTTTTGCTATACCTGCCCCCGTCGTGAAAGCAGTTATGATTATTAAAATTAAAATTAGTTTTTTCATAATTACCACCCCGCCGCAAAGCTATTAGCTAAAGATTCGCTTGTTTTTTCGGCGTTTTGCCTTTCATATCTGGCTTGTGTTTGTGCGCGTAATTTCCCCGCCTGCTCCGCCGCATTTGCCTGATTTTCTACCGCCTGATTTTGCAGTATTTCGCTTAAAAGTTCTATTATTTTGCCGTCTGCGCTTGCGCTTAATCTTTCTGCGTCAAGACCGTTTGCGCTTGTAGCTTGCGTAGATATTAAGTGTCCCGCAGTAGTAGCCGTTTGCGCTTCTTTACTGTCTAATGCCGCCGTTGCCGATTCGCTGTTAATAGCAGCTTCGCTTATAGCCTGCATATCTTCCGAAGTAGAATTTACCCCCATAGCGCTATCCCACGGATTAGCGGCGTTAAGGTCTGAATTGCCCATTCCGTTTACGTAGCTTACTAAATCTTGGTCAAGCGTATCGTTAGGAGCTCCGCTTTGGACACTGGGTATAAATTGCTTATAGTTTTGTAAAAAACTGCCTACGCCGTCCAGTTCTTTTAAATTTTGCAAAAAGCCTGTAGCTTCGTAGTAGTCGTTCTGATAAGTTTCAAATTGATTATAAGCGTGAATAGCCGCTTGCACAGCTTGCGCGTTTCTTGCTTCCTGTAATGCGGTTTGAATTTTAGTATTAACCGCTTCTATCTGCGTATTAGCCGCCGTTGCCGTAGTTTCAATTTTCGTTGCTATTGACTGCGGATTAGGCACGCTAAAAACTGCTAACTGCGCATTAGCTTTACTTGTAATACTGAAAATAACCGTAAAAACTGCAATAATTAATAGCTTTTTCATAATGTCCCCCTTTTAGATTAATGAATATAACCCCTATGATGAAAATGATTAAAAATATTGTAATATGCGTTATAACAATTCTTGTTTACTCTCGATATATCGAAATTTAACGATTTTTTTTGATTTACGAAGTCAGGAATTTTTTTGCAAGCCGCATAAACCCTATAAGCTTGCTTATGGTGCTTTGTGTAGTATGAATAACGATGATAAACCATAGCCGGATTTTTGGCGCACCCGGATAAAGCTAATCCCGTAATTATTATCCCTGCGATTAAAATTAATCTTTTCATAATTTCACCTTTTTTCAATATGTTAATGTAAATTATATTTTAAAACCCTTTCAAATTTGCTTTTTAAGCCTTGTTAAAAAGGTAGTTAATGGTAAGCTACCCGCAATTTAGGACGAATTTATGCTTTTTTGCCGATTCAGAAAGGTTTCAAATTCTTCGTAGCTTTTAGCCTGCGTATAAACTAAATCCCTTAGGCAATTATCCGTATAAAAAGCAACTGTCCTGCCGATATTAAGTATTTCCTTAATCTTTTCCCCTTGAAAAACGGAAAAGCCCTTGTATTTTTCGTTAAGCTTTTTGATGTCCGTTTTTATTTTAGTAAGATTTCTTGTATTTTGCGGTAATTCGGAATATAAACCGCTTTTCAGAGTGGCAATTAGTAGCCCTGCCGGATTTCTTATTGCCTGTCCGGCAAATGTCTTCTCGATATATTCCGCCGCAATTACCGCTTTTTTACCGTTCTTTTGCAAGAGATTTTCAATAATTTTCGGTTCGATGTTTTGAAAGGTTTTTGTTTTTTTGATTTTTTCGATTTCACACACGTCCTTTTCTTCTTCTTTTTTTTGTGTGTGTGGTTCTTCTTTTATTTTCTTATTCTTTTTCTTCTTTAATTGCGTGTGGTCGTTTTTAGGCATGCCTAATTTGAGCGTGCCTCCAGAAGCCACGCTGTAGGATTTAGTATTATCAAAGGTTTGCGGATTTTTAAGGTCTTCTCCTGTAAATTCTTTGTAAATTTTTTCATAATCATCGTTAATCGATAAAATTCTATATTCAACGTTCGCAAATTCTTTGCCTTTTTTTGTTTGTTTCCGGATAAGTAGTTTTGCTTTGATTAGAGTTTTAAGGCAGGCGTATAGTTTTTTCTTCTTTATTTTCGTTAAATCTACTAAATAATCTATAGAAGGATATATTTTTTCTCCAAAAGACCTTAATATAAGGTATAAGCCTATTTCTTCTGCCGATAAGGATTTAGACCGTATAACGTTATTTTCAACCCACGTAAAAGGTGCTTTTATTTTATTTTCAAATTTTATTTGCTCGCTCATTTTATTGTAATTTTTTAGATTCTATATATTTGTCAATTTCAACTATCCTAAATTTATAGTTTCTACTTCCGAAGCGATAGCAAGGCAAATTATCATTCTGTATAAGTTTATAAATTTTTGCCAAGCTTATATTTAAATATTTTTGAAGTTCTGTAATACCGATAAAATCACCTTTAATTGCTTTCATTTTCTCACCTTGACTATTATAATATTGTGTAATAATTAATAGTATAATACACAATATTATAATAGTCAATTATTTTTTTTAAAAAATATAAAAAATATGTTAAAATTATTAGTAATAAGGAGTTGTTGAAATTATGTTAAATAAAAAAAACAAAAACCAAAATGCTAATATAGAGGATTTTTTAAAAAAAATATTGCCAACTCCAAATGAAGTATTATCATTTGGAAATGATGAAGATTATAAGCGGTTTAAAAAAGCAAAGAAAATTTACGAAACTGTTGAATTTAATAACTTTATAGGTAAAATTATAAAAGATAGAAGAAAAGAATTGAATATTTCACCTACTGATATAGCTTCAGCTTTAAATATTGTATATACGACATATTACGGTTATGAAAATGGCACAATAAATCTTCCTCCGGAGAATCTTTTTAAAATTACTAAGATTCTTGATATTTCGCTTGATGATTGCAGGGAACTTTATTTTAATATTAAAAAATATAAAGAAGATTTTAAACATTTAAAAAAATAATTCGCTTTTGTCTTTGCTCCCCCTTTGCTAAGGGGGCTGGGGGGTTAGGTGCTTTTAAATTTAAAAGATTTTGACCGCCGCCGTCGCAATTTTCAGAAAAGTTATCAACAAAATTAGATAGCGTTTTTTGCTGTCTAATTTTGCGTAGCATTGAGTTTTAGCTTTTTCAATAACAGTTTTATCGTTGTTGAAAAAGCGTTAAGAAACTCAATGTTGATTACTTTTCGTTTTGAAAATTGCCTTGCTTTAATGCTCATCTTTAGGCACTCGGTCTAAAAGCTGAGTTTAATAAAATGCTTTTTACAATATGTAGTATCGGCCGGAGCTCCAAAATGCCTATATATAGTAATTTAAGAAAATAAAGTGATTATGCGGGGTTTTGTGCCGAAACTGTTTCGTTACAAAATACATCTGATACCTTTACAGCGGATACCGCCGCATTTTCGATTTTAGCCCCGTTAAACTTAAAACAGGTAATTTACTATTAACCAAAAATCGAAATTTTAAACATCGGCGGCCGCCGATGACAGGGCAGGGATTAAACCTTAAATCGATTTTAAAGGTGTTCGAGGTGTCCGCCCGGCGGACAGTAAAAAATATTTCTCAATACAGGACAAAAAATATCTATATATTTATAAATTCTTCCCAAGTAATCTTTGCTTGCTTTAAAATACTATGTAATGTGCCTTTGGCTATTTCTTTATGTAATGGAACGACGCAACCTATATCGCCGTCATCGGTATGTTTTTTTAATATAACGTGGCTTCCACGCTGACGGACTCTAAAAAATC